>DATFDX010000092.1:0-6153 GCA_035251875.1 Nitrososphaera sp.
CCTGTAGCCCTTTGGCGCGTTGGCGCCTGTTCCGACGGCAGTGCCGCCGAGGCCGACATAGCGCAGGCCGCCCATGGCATGCATGAGCATGGCCCTTGCCTGCTTCAGCGAGTATGCGTACTGGTCAAATTCCGCGCCAAGCGTGACTGGGATCGCGTCCATCAGGTGCGTCCTTCCGATCTTGGCGACGCCGGAGAACTGCCGCGCCTTTTTCTGCAACGACGCGATCAGCCTGTCGAGCGAGGCGACTGTCTCTTCCATGTTGAGCAGGATCGCGACGTGCATCGCGGTGGGGAAGGTGTCGTTGCTTGACTGCGACATGTTGACATGGTCGTTCGGGCTGACCGTCTCGTAGCTGCCCTTTTTCTTGCCGAGGATCTCGAGCGCCCTGTTTGCGATCACCTCGTTTGCGTTCATGTTAAACGCAGTGCCTGCGCCAGAGTTGATCGCTTCGACTACGAACTGGTCGAGCAGCCTGCCGGCCAATATTTCGTCGCACGCCTTCACTATCGCCCCCGCCTTTTTCGCGTTGAGCACCTTCAGATCCTTGTTTGCCAGCGCGGCCGAGCGCTTGATCATGGCGTACGCCCTGACCAAGTTGATGTGAGCCTTTTGTCCAGTCACCTTGTACTGGTTGATCGCGCGGGCGGTGAACGGACCGTAATAAGCAGAAGAGGGAACCTTGACCTTGCCAAGGGAATCCTTGTCAATCCTGAACGACATCGTGTGCCACAATTACGCACAATCACGGTTGTAATAAAGTAATCGACTGCTCTCACGATATTATTCTGGCTGGTGCAGACTCCTCTATCTTTAGGGCGTCAGAGCCTAGTATGGCGGCGCCGTGCAGCGCAAGCGGGTTTTGGCTCGCGGCAGGTGTGTCCTGCACGAGAACAGCTGGCACAAAGCGCGCCAGCGATTCAAAGACGATCTTGCCGTACCAGTTGTTTTCAGTGCAGAGCTTTCTCTCCGGCTCTTCCAGATCGTCCGCCGCGACAAACCTGTCCACCACACCTGAGCAGATGAACGCGTCCTTTTTTACAAAGAGCACTCGCGCGCCCCGCGACCAGTCCCGGCTGATCCCGACGTAGAACGACCGGCGGCCGAACAGCTGCCTTTCAAGCTCGTCTTTTTGTATCCTCATGATGTAGCCTGGAGGCTCTGACATCAGGGCTCTTGCCCTGAGGTGATTATAAAACCATTTTCGTTTCAACAAACATTATATTGGTACTGGAATTTTCAACCACCATGCAAGTCAGCGGCAGGGTGCTCGTCTGCGACTCGATCGACCAGGCAGGCATCGACAGCATGAAGCGCGCCGGGCTTTCCGTCGACTACAGGCCCGAAATAAAGCCGGCCGAGCTCGTTTCTTCCGTCAGGGATTATGAAGTCATTATAGTAAGGAGCAGGACCAAAATAACAAAGGAAGTCGTCGACGCGGCTGCAAGCGCCAAGATAATCGCCCGTGTGGGAGTGGGGCTTGACAACGTCGACGTAAAGGCCGCGGAAGAGAAAAAGATCAGGGTCATTAACGCGCCCGAGGCTGCGTCAATCGCGGTGGCCGAGCTTGCCATCGGCCTGATGATATCGCTTGCAAGGAGCATACCCAGGGCCGACGCGGAGAGCAAGCGGGGCAACTGGATCAAGAAGGAGCTGATGGGAACTCAGTTGTCGGGCAAGTACCTGGGCATAGTCGGGGTCGGCAACATTGGCCGGAACATTGGCCGGATGGCAAAGGGCCTCAGGATGAACCTGATCGGCTACGACCCGTACCCGATAAACCCCGAGTACATAAAGGAGACGGGCATGATAGTAACCGACATCAACACGCTGTTGGAGAGCGCCGATTTTGTGACTTGCCACGTGCCATCGACCCCGGAGACAAAGCACATGTTCAACGCCGAGCGCTTTGCAAAGATGAAGCCTTCAGCTTATCTGGTGAACACGTCAAGGGGCGAGATAATAGACGAGAACGCGCTCTATGAAGCGCTAAAGAGCGGCAAGCTGGCCGGCGCGGCTCTTGACGTCTTTGAAGTCGAGCCGCCCACCAACAAGCAGCTGCTGGGCCTGCCGAACCTGGTGTGCACGCCCCACGTTGGCGCGCAGACAAGGGAGGCGCAGGAGCTGGCGTCGACTGTGATTGCGGAAAAGGTAATCCAAATTTTACGCGGCGTAATATGATATATAAAAGGGGCAACAGGAGGAGAGTGGTACAATGCGCAGCTACATGACCCAGACATGGCTTCGGATGTGGAAGGAAAACTCCGACGAGCTCAAGTCAAAGGCGATTGCCTGGAGGACAGAGCAGACCATCCACAGGATCGAGAGGCCAAGCAGGCTTGACAGGGCTCATAGGCTGGGCTACAAGGCAAAGCAAGGCATCGTGGTCGTGCGGGTGCGCGTCGGCAGAGGCGGCATGCGCAAACAGCGCCCGGTGTCCGGCAGGAGGCCAAAGCACCTTGGTGTCGTCCACATCAAGCAGGGCATCAACATGCGCAAGGTCGCAGAGCGGAGGGTGAACGAGAAATTCCCCAATCTAGAAGTGCTCGGATCGTACTACCTCCACAAGGACGGAATGTACATCTGGTACGAAGTTATACTTGCAGATCCGGGGCACCCGTCGATTTCCAAGGACAGGGAAATGCGCGGCAAGCTAAAGGCGTTTGCAAAGTAATTCAGCTGGTCTTTTTGACAATTCCCCGGCGCGATCTTGTCACATCATGGATCGTGGTTCCGATCAATACGGCCTGCAGGACGTAGCCGCCTATTATCAATATCACCGCGTTGGGCGGCTTTGAGAATGTGGTCATTATCTCCACGTGGGGTTGCGAGATCGAGTTTCCGGCTATTATCAGGATGGCAAGCGGTATGCAGGCGTACAGCGCTTTTCGAAAGCCCTTATAGACAAGGACGGTGAGCGCAATGAACGCCAGCTCGAGCGCTATGGCCCTGTCAAGGAACTGCGGATCGCCAAACGGGATCGCGATCGCCCCTACCACGCTTATCGCTGCAAGCACTATTGCAACGGGGCTGAACGACACTGCAATTTCTTTGTCAGAATTTCAATTAAACATTGCTAACTATTAATAAACGAGCTTGCGATACTCTCACGGTATGAAGGCTGCACGGATAATAAAGACAAAGGAGCCGCTTGAAATCAAGGACGTCAGCGTTCCAAAGCCAAAGAACGACCAGGTCCTTGTAAGGGTTGAAAGTGCAGGCGTATGTCACAGTGATCTGCACCTGTGGGAAGGCGGGTACGCCGGCCCGCAGGGCGTTTTTATGAAGGTTGAAGACCGCGGTGTAAAGTTCCCGCTCACCCCCGGCCACGAAATTGCCGGCACGATTGAAGAGGTGGGCGAATCTGTCACCGGCTTTGCCAGGGGCGACAAGGTCCTTGTCTACCCGTGGATCGGCGAGGGCACGTGCCCCGCCTGCAGGATAGGCGAGGAGAACGTCTGCGACTCGCCGCGCAGCCTGGGCGTGTACCAGGACGGCGGCTACTCGGAGCTGGTGCTGGTGCCAAGCCACAAGTATCTTGTAAAGCTGCAGGGGCTCGACCCCAATTCCGCCGCCTCGCTTGCGTGCTCTGGCCTGACGGCGTACACCGCGGTGAAAAAGGCGATGGCCCAGGCAGGCGACACCCTTGTGATTGTCGGGGCCGGCGGCCTTGGGTTAATGGCGGTGCAGGTTGCCAAGGCAATTACAAATGCAAGAATTGCAATAGTCGACATTGACGACAAAAAGCTGGCAGAGGCAAAGAGGCTGGGCGCCCACGAAATAATCAACTCTGGGGCCGGCGACCCTGTCAAGGGAGTAAAGGATGTCACCGGCAACCTCGGCGCAGAGGCAGTCATTGACTTTGTGAACAATGCAAAGACGGCGCCAAACTCGATAAACATGCTGAGGAAGAGGGGCAGGCTTGTCATGGTCGGGCTGTTTGGCGGGTCGCTCGAGCTAAACCTGCCGCTGGTGCCGCTGCGCGCCTTTACGCTGACTGGCGCCTACACCGGCAAGTTCGCCGACCTGGTAGAGCTGGTTGCTCTTGCAAGGATGAACAAGATCCAGTCGGTGGTGTCGAGAAAGTTCACGCTGGATCAGGCAAATGGCGCGCTGGAAGAACTGAAATCAGGCAAGATAATCGGAAGGGCAGTAATCAATCCCTAGAAGGCTACTGCCGTCCGGCCGGACACGTTGTAGAACTTGTTCCACACCCTCACGCCGTCGTTTCTCTTGATGTCTTCGAGGAGTGGCATGTAGCCCGGGCCGGCTACCTTTTCCACCAGCTTTCTAACCTGCTCTTCGCCCTTGAACATCCAGATCCACTCGTCGTAGACCGTCCTAGGCTCTGAGAAGAGCATCGCAAACGGGTTGTGGCCGTTCTTTTTCATGAAATAGTACTCGGACATGCTGAGAAAGCCGGGGCCGAATATAGAGTCGCCTGCCTCGATGAACTTTTTCCTTACCGCCTTGTAGGTGTCAAGTGCGATTTCGGCGCTCTGTGCGTCCATGCCGCCAACTGATGCGGCTTGGTTATTAACGTGCTCGCATGTTTTTTATTCTACATACTTCTAGCACGAGTGCACCTCAACAGCACACTAGGCCATTATTCTACCAGCAGCTTGCTTGTGATGTCCTTCACCACCACGGACTTTATGTTGACGAATTCCTTGATGCCAAATTCCGACAGCTCCCTGCCGATGCCGGATTTCTTTATGCCGCCAAACGGGAGGCGCGGGTCGGACCTGACCATTTCGTTGACAGACACTATGCCGCTTTCGATCTGGCGCGCCAGCCTTATACCGCGCTCGATGTTGTTTGTCCATATGCTCGCGCCGAGGCCAAACTCCGAGTCGTTAGCCTCCCTAATCGCTTCCTCTTCGTTGCTTACAATAATGATAGGGGCAGCAGGCCCAAAGACCTCCTCCCTCACCACATCCATTTCGTGGTTCACGTTTGAAATTATCGTAGGCTCGTAAAAGAATCCGTCGCGCTTGACTGACTGGCCGCCTGTAAGCACCCTGCCGCCCTTGTCTCTCGCGTCGTCCACCTGCTTTGCAAGGGCCTGCCTCTGGCTGTCCCTGACAAGGGGCCCGACGGTGGTCTTTGAATCAAGTGGGTCTCCAACCACTTCGGCCTGCGTGTTTTCCACGAACAGCTTTGTGAACTTCTCCGCGACTTCTTTTACCACGATAAAGCGCTTTGCCGCAATGCAGCTCTGGCCGGTGTTCAGCAACCTTGACTGCGTCGCCATGTATGCGGTCTGGTTTAGGTCCGCGTCTTCGAGCACGACGAATGGGTCGCTGCCGCCAAGCTCGAGCACGAACTTTTTGAGGCCTTGCGAAGCGAGCTCGGCGACGCGCTTGCCGGTGCTGACGCTTCCGGTGACAGACACGGCGTCGATGTTTGCCTGCACCAAGGCTTCGCCGGCCCGGTAGTCGCCGATGACTGACTGGAACACGTTTTCAGGAAACCCGGCGTCCTTGAACGCCTGCTCGAGTTTCAGCGCGCTGCCAAGGCAGACGCTGGAGTGCTTTAGCACACCCACGTTGCCGGCCGTCAGCGCCGGCACCGCAAACCTCATGACCTGCCAGAACGGAAAGTTCCACGGCATTATGGACGCCACCACTCCGAGTGGCTCAAACGACACGAAACTCTTTCGAAATTCGGTCGGAATTATTTCGTCGCGCAAAAATACTTCTGCGCGCTCTGCGTAATAGTCGCACACCCACGCGCACTTTTCAACCTCCGCGAGTGACTGCCTGACGGGCTTGCCCATCTCCTCTGTGACGAGCCGGGCATACTCTTCCCGGTTTTTCCTCATAACCCGGCCAAGCCTGCGCATGTACTCGGCGCGCTCGGCCAGATCCAGCTTTTTCCACTTTGGAAACGCCTCCGTTGCGGCCTTGACCTTCCTGCTGACCTCTTCGGGGCTTTCATTATCGTAGGCCGCGATGACCTTACCGGTAGAAGGGTTGATTGTTTCGATCTTGGGCATGAGAGAGTTATTGCACTTCCATACTAATAAGCAAAAAGTCCCGCGGGCAGGATTTGCCCCAAAACGGCTTTTCGCCGTTTTGTTTGAGCCTGCGACTCTTCGGTTACTGCATTGTGCGCCCGATAGGCTGCTTCACGCGGTCAGCTACTGAGAAG
>DATFDX010000093.1:0-3090 GCA_035251875.1 Nitrososphaera sp.
CTTCTTCGCCGTGCTTGTCTGCGTTGGCGTGCGCGTCCTCGACTACGCTGACATAGTTCTTTGTCAGGCCCTTGAACTTTTTCTCCATCTGGTCGGGGATGTAGCCCTGGATTACTGCAAAGTTGCGCGTGCCGCCAGGCTTTCTTGTATTTTCAAGCACGTCCTTGGCGACCCTGGCCGCTTCGTGCAGCGACAGGATCTTGGTGACAATCGACGCTTTGAGCTTCTCTATGCTCTTCTCGACTTCTGCCTGCTTTGCTTCCAGCTCTTTTACCTTGGCCTTTGCCTGCGCGTAGGCTGTGCTCGGGTTCTGGGGCATGTTGGCAGGGATCTGGAGCGGGTGGACGCCAAAGCTCCTGAGCGTCTTTGCGATGCGGTCGGCGTCGTCGGCCGCGCCAAAGACGACCATCGACGTCTTTTGCTCGGAAAGCTTGCTTGCGTAAATCGGGAGATCGCCGAGCGCCTTGCGAATCTCGGCTTCGTCGGTTGAATCGATTACAAAGAGGCCGGAAAAGAAATGTCTTATCTTGCCAAAAAGAGTCAGGTCAAGGTTGAGGTTCGCCGCCATCTCTAGCGCGCCTTCGAGGTTTCTGTACTCTTCAAGCAGCTTTACCACCTTGTTCTGCTCTGCAAGTATCTTCTTGGGATCTGCAAGGAGGGCTGCGCTCTTGTCCTCGAGATCCGCGATAAAGTTCTGGATGTCTTCGATAACGTAATCGGTCTTGCCCTTTGGCGCGCCCTTGAACATCGTGGCCATGACGCCGGTTTCAAGCGGGACTCCAAGCTGCTTCGTGGTTTCGTCGATTTCCTGGAACAGCCGCTGGGCCTTGAGCAAAAGGTCGTCAAGGAAGGGGTTAAGGTGTTCAGAAGGGGCCTGTATCGGGTGGAACCATTCGAGCTCGGCCAGCTTGCTCACCACTTCCTGCGTTTCCGTCCGGGGCAGGATGATTGTGGCTTTCATGAGTTTGGCTAGGCCCATTCTCGCCTACCGTTAATTCCAGTCTCTTTAAAATCCTTCCGTTTGAGTGAATAATAAAAGTAAAAGAGGAGGAAAAAAAGTTTCCTTGCTTAGCCCTGGCCCAGGATGATGAACATCATGACTATACCGTAGATGGCGATTGACTCGACCATACCTACGATGATGAACACCCTAGACTGCATCTTGGGGTTGTCGCTGATTGCGGCAAGACCAGCTGCGCCTACAAAGCCAAGACCGATGCCTGCTCCGAGCGCTGCAAGGCCGAATGCCATGCCTGCGCCTATCAGCTTTGATCCTGCGTCGGCAGATGGGGTCGCTTCTTGCGCAAACGCCTGACCACCGCCAAAGCCTGCTAGTGCTATCGAGGAGAGAATTGCCAAAACCGAAATCGTGACGCGTCCGTTCAGCTTCTTCATACTAGGTTCGGGAACAAAATGCCATATTTAATTATAACTACTCGAAAAAGGTGAAAAATAAGGCTCAGGCTTTAGAGAGCGCCTTGCGCTTGCTCGCAGCGACCTCTTCCTTGATCCTCTGCGTCATCGAGTCGTGCTCGGACTTTAGCTGCTCCTTTGCTTTTTCGAAATATCCTGAAATATCGTCTGTCATTTCTTCGCGTATGCCTCCGCTTCTGCCACCTTCTTCTTGTCGAGTACTACTTTAACCTTCTTGAGCCTGACGAATTCCTCGCGCTCGCGCTCTTCGAGCGTCGCCTTGATGAAATACATGGCGTCCTGGTACTGCGGGATAATGACGTATTCAAGCGCGTTGATCAGCTTTTGCGTGCGCTCAAGCTCCTTTGCCAGGCTGAATATCGCGTTTTCGTATTCCGCCGCCTTGCAGATGCCAGGGAGCATGTTCTTGATCAGCTTTGAAGCCTTGTCCACCGACGCGTTCGTCTCCACAAAGCCGTACGACAGCTGCTGCCCGCCTTCCTTTGTCTTTACCTGGAGCGTCGGTATCTTGACGTCTACTATGCGCCTGACATTGACGTCCACTTCCATGATGCCCGGAGTAGAGTCGGATATCGATTCCAGCGTCATCGTGCCAAGCGACATGTAGGCGTTGTAGACGGAAGTATAGATTTCGCCAAGGGGCGTCCAGATGTCCTCCCTAGCCTTGTTCGCCTCTTCGATCATTTCGTCTATTTTCTTTAGCAGAACTTCGCGCTTGTCGTCGAGGATCTTGTGGACCATCTTGGCAACCTGCATCGATCGCCTTATCTTGATGAGCTCGATCTTTGTTGCGCTGACCCTTCTTCCAAACGACGACATTTCTACTTGCCCTTATAGTATTGTTTCACGTGCTTTTCTTTGATCTTGGTCAGCTCGCCTTCAGGCAACGTCGACAGCACGTCCCACGCCCTGCCGAGGGTCTCGTCCAGCGCCCTGTTCTCGTCAGGAGCCTGCTTCAAGAAGTGCTGCTCAAACATGTCGCCGGCGTCCAGGTACTTCAAGTCGACTCCCGTCAGCCCGGCCCTTCCCACGATTTCTGCAAGCGCCCTGACTTCCTGCGCCCTTGAATAGGCGTCATACATCTGGTTGCCTACCTCCATGTGGTCTGACCGGGTTTTTCCTTCGCCGACTCCGTCCTTCATGAGCCTTGACAGTGACATCAGCACGTTGACCGGCGGGTAGACGCCCTTTCTGAACAGGTCGCGCCCAAGCACGATCTGGCCCTCTGTGATGTATCCAGTCAGGTCCGGTATCGGGTGGGTGATGTCGTCAGCCGGCATCGACAGGATCGGCACCTGCGTGACGCTACCGTTCTTGCCCTTTATCCTGCCCGCGCGCTCATAGTTGTTCGCAAGGTCGGTGTAGAGGTAGCCGGGGTAGCCCTTTCTGCCGGGCACTTCTTCCCTGGCCGCGCTGATCTCGCGGAGCGCCTCTGCATAGTTGGTCATGTCAGTCAGTATCGCAAGCACGTGCATCCCAAGGTCAAACGCCAGGTATTCTGCAACCGTCAGCGCCACCCTCGGGGTAATGATTCTCTCGATTGCCGGGTCGTCTGCGAGGTTGAGGAACAGCACCGAGCGCCTCAGCGCGCCGGACTCTTCCAGGCTGCGCTTGAAGTACTGCGCTTCAGAGTACTGCACGCCAATTGCCGCAAAC
>DATFDX010000094.1:0-13409 GCA_035251875.1 Nitrososphaera sp.
ACGGCGCTAGGTTCCCGTTTGAATAGTTTAAAATAAAGTTGCCCGTTCTGTCTTTTATCATGGTGCATGTCAAAGTCGAGAAGGCCAAGATAGATCAAAAGCAGACTCCACTTCTGGTGATAGGAGTATTTGAAGGCGAGCAGGACTTTACACAGTCAAAGGAGCTCGACCCGTCGGTCTTTGCTTCAATCAAGGAAACACTGGAGAGCAAAGAGTTCCGCGGGACATTTGGCTCGTCGATCCTAGTCTACACGCACGGTAGGGGGCCGATGAAAAAGATAATGCTGCTCGGCCTTGGCAAGCGTGAAAAATTCACGGACGAAAGCGCTAGGATCTGCGCCGGCAAGGCAGCCCAGAAGGCAAAAGAGCTGGGCGTAAAAGAGTTTTCAATATTGCAGTTTTCAAACCTCGACGAGGGGCTTGTGGAAGCAATGACGGAGGGGGTGACCCTCGCGCTCTACTCTTTTGACAAGTACAAGGAGTCAAAGGAGCCGGCGACGAAAATCGAGGAAGTCGCGATACTGATCAACTCTGATTCGCCAAAGTTCCAGTCGGTTGCGGACAAGGCCGGGCTTGTCGTCGAAGCGGTCAATTTTGCCCGCGACATGGCCAACCTGCCGCCAAACGACTGCCCGCCGGCCCAGCTTGCAAGCACGGCTCTGTCGCTTGCGCAGGAATACGACATGAAGGCGCGAGTCATTGACCGCTACGAGCTAGAGAATATGGGGATGGGGGGAATAGTGGCAGTCGGCAAGGGGAGCAACAACCCGCCGAAACTGATAATCCTTGAATACACTGGCAATAATGATCCGCAGCAAAAGCCCTACCTGCTTGTCGGAAAAGCAGTCACGTTTGACACCGGTGGCATTTCGATAAAGCCGGGCGAAAAGATGGACGAAATGAAGTTTGACAAGTGCGGCGGCTGCACGGTCCTTGCGGTAATGCGGGCAGTCGCATCCATGAAGCTGGCAGTCAACGTGGTGGGGGTCGTCCCGTCTGTCGAGAACATGCCTTCTTCCACTTCTTATCGGCCCGGCGACATCATCAGGATGTACAACGGCAAGACCGTCGAGGTGCTCAACACCGATGCGGAGGGGCGCATGATACTTGCCGACGCCCTAGCCTACGGCATAGCCACCTACAGCCCCAAGGCGGTAATCGACCTTGCTACGCTCACCGGCGCCGCCATAATCGCGCTCGGAGCCAACATTGCCGCGCTGGTAGGCACCAACAAGCAGCTGACGGACAGGCTGCGCAAGCTTGCCGACAAGACGGGGGAAAAGATGTGGGAATTGCCATTGTACGACGAGTTCCACGATCAGATCAAGAGCACCTACGCGGACATCAAGAACATCGGCGGCAGGCCGGGCGGCGCAATAACAGCCGCCGCGTTCCTCTCCAACTTTGCTAACGGCGCGCCGTGGGTGCACATCGACATCGCCGGCACCGCGTGGACGCAGGACGGGACGCACGAGAAGAGCTACAACCCAAAGGGGGCGACCGGCTTTGGAGTGAGGACGCTTGTCAAGCTGCTGATGGAGGACGAAAAGCAGCCAGCGTGATGCAGCATGCCGGTGTTCCAGCTGAGCTCACTTGTTGACGCCTTGGAGGAGCAGGGCTTTAGCTGCAGAACAGGCAGCATGGAGCTGGACGTGCACCCGATGAAGAGGCCGTATTTTGAGCGATGGCTTTCAAACAGGGACGGCTTTCTCCGGCTGATGAGCGGCAACGTCGACTTTGTCGGGATCGAGGACGTGATGCGCATGGGGCCGTTCTACAACGTTTACTGCCTTGTGGAAAACGACTTTGTCATCGAAGCGGACGACAATGCGCATAAGCTGCTCGACGCGTCGCCCTATTTCCAATTACACAACGGCAAGGTGGCCAGCATGGGGTGGAGCGGCGGAGTGATAGCAGATGCGCTTGCCAAGGACACCGTTTTGTCGGAGGAATTTGCGCGCAACATAATGAAGGAGGAGGTGAAGGGGATAACGGTCAAGGCGGCCAATTATTGCTGCATTATTGAAACACGGGCGTGGGAGCCGGCAGGGCTTGCGTCGGCCTTTGCGACGATAGACAGAATAGCGCACAACATCAGGCGGCTCGTAAAGACGATTCACCTAGGCGAGTTTGTTGATAAATAAGATGCCAGCACTGCTGCTTCCCGACGGCTCACGCACATCAGTAACACAGCAGCGACGGCAGGTTTGACTTCCGGGTTCGGAATGGGACCGGGTCGCACCCTGCCGCTATGACCGGCTTACTCTGACATTTGCCAGAGGGCTAATTTAACCTTGCTACGCACGCGTGTACCCCCGCGTGCGCGTTTCCAGTGGAGCATGTGGAAAAATGGTGCAATTTTGTTAGATACACATGCGCGTTTCCACCAGTTCCAGTGGAAATAGTTCTTTTATAATAGAACGCTCTTCCAGTCGCCTTTAAAACAAGCAGGACAGCAGCTATACATGGCAGACTCTGTCTGGACCGCCATAGTATTCGTTATCGGGCTCGCCGTATCGACTGTCATAATCTACATCACGACAAAGATGTTCGGACAGAAGGAAGGGATAGGCAGGGCGTTTGCCACAGCCATCATTGGCGCGATCGTGTATTCGGTAGTGTATTTCATATTTGACAGCGGATGGATTGCGGCCATAGTTGGCGGCTTTATCTGGCTGATGGCCCTGAAGGGGCTTTATGACATTGGCTGGCTAAGGGCGCTTGTGATTGCAATAATAGTGTGGATAGCCGCCACTATTGTCGGGCTGTTGCTGCCTACCGCGCCCGGGCCGCTATAGCTGCCTGCCCTTTGCGGAAAGCGCCTCTTCATTTCGGGCATAGCTATATAACGCAATAATGCAAAAATTACATGTAATTGGGCAATTCTGAAGGAGAAAATACTCACAGGGTAGCGGTACTTGACGAGGAGCTGTGCCAGCCAAGAAAATGCGGGCTGGAGTGCATCATCTACTGCCCAGTGAACAAGACCGGCGGCGCGTGCATCGTCCAGCGGCCCGAGGACAACAAGGCCCTCATTTCAGAAGACCTGTGCACCGGCTGCGGCATCTGCATAAAGAAATGCCCCTTTGACGCGATCGTAATTGTCAACCTTGCCAAAGAGCTTTCGACAGACAAGATCCACCAGTACGGCATCAACTCTTTCCGGTTCTATCGGCTGCCGGCTCCAAAGAAAGGCGCAGTCGTCGGCCTTGTCGGGAGAAACGGCATGGGCAAGTCCACTATAGTTAACGTCCTGTCCGGCAACATGAAGCCAAACCTAGGCCATTATGACAGGGACGTCGCGTGGGACGAAGTTTTAAAGTATTACCAGGGCACCGAAATGAAGTCGCATTTTGACAAGATTGCAAACGGCACGATGCGGGCAAGCATCAAGCCGCAGCTCGTCTACCTTATCCCAAAGGCGTTCAAGGGGACGACCAGAGAATTGCTGAAAAAATACGACGAGCGCAAGGTGACCGACAAGCTGATCCCGCAGCTGGGGCTGCAGAACATACTTGACCGCGACATTTCGCAGTTGAGCGGAGGCGAGCTCCAGAGGCTCGCAGTTGCAGTCGCCGCTGCAAAGGACGCGGAGTACTATTTCTTTGACGAGCCGTCATCCTACAACGACGTCTACCAGAGGCTCGCAGTCGCCAAGGTCATGAGAGAGCTGGCTGAAGCCGGCAAGAGCGTGATGGTGGTAGAGCACGACATGACGCTTTTGGATTATCTGTCTGACTATGTCCACATCATCTACGGCGAGCCGGGCGCATACGGCATCGTTTCAGGGATGCAGAGCACAAAGGTGGGCATCAACAACTTCCTCGAAGGGTTCCTGCCGCAGGAAAACGTGCGCTTCCGGGACAAGGCGTTCAAATTCGACATTGCTGCGATAAACGAAGACGTCATCCTTGACGTCCCGACGGCAAGCTACTCTGATCTTGCAAAGTCGTTCCCGTATTTCAGGCTGAAAATCGCGGCGGGCAAGGTGAGGAGAGGCGAGATAGTCGGGATCGTGGGCGCAAACGCGCTGGGCAAGACGACGTTCATGCGGATGCTGGCCGGAGTCGACAGGCCTGACTCGGGCACGATAGACGTCGGCGCAAAAATCTCGTACAAGCCGCAGTACCTGAACCAGGACTATGACGGCGACGTGCGGTCGCTGATGTACGCCGCCTACCAGAGCCCGATTGAAGGCTCGACTGCGGAAGAGCAGATAATCATCCCGATGGGCGTGAAAAAGATGTATGAAAAGAGCGTGAAGAACCTGAGCGGAGGCGAGCTGCAAAAGGTCGCGGTGGCCGCGTCGCTCCTGCGCGAAGCGGACATTTACGCGCTGGACGAGCCATCCGCGTTCCTCGACGCGGAGGACAGGATAACGATCGCAAAGTTCCTCCAGCGCTTTGTAAGGGCACAGGGCAAGTCCGCAATAATCATCGACCACGACATGCAGCTCATTGATCTTGTTGCAGATAGCATGGTAATTTTTGAGGGCAAGCCAGGCATTGAAGGCCTTGCCACAGCGCCAATGAAAAAGGAGGAGGGAATGAACCGCTTCCTCAAGGCGCTTTCGATAACATACAGGCGCGACGAAACGACCGGCAGGCCGCGCGTAAACAAGGAGAGCGGCAGGCTTGACCGTGAGCAGAAACAATCTGGCAATTATTACTATGTGAAGAATACCTAATGCCGCACATGCTAAAGCAGGTTCTTGGCAGCATTCTGACCCCAGAAGAAACCGCGCAGGTCTATTCGGCGTTTGACCAGATAGGCGATATTGTAATTATCAAGATCCCTGACGACCTGATGCCAAAAAAGAAACTGATCGCCGACGCGATACTGGCCAACGTCAAGACCGCCAAGGCGGTGTTTGCGCAGATCTCGGCTGTGAGAGGCGACTTTCGGGTCCGCGATCTGGAGTTTATCGCAGGCGAAAACAGGACGATCACGGAATACAAGGAGCACGCCTGCAGATTCAAAGTGGACGTGGCAAGGACGTATTTTTCGCCCCGCCTGTCGACCGAAAGGCAGAGGATCGCCGACATGGTGGGCGACAACGAAACGATCGTCAACATGTTTGCCGGCGTCGGCACGTATTCGGTGGTGATAGCAAAGGCGAACAAGACCTGCCGGGTCTACAGCATAGACTCGAACGCCGCTGCAAGCGAGCTTGACAAGGTAAATGCAAAGCTGAACAAGGTGCAGGACAGAATCGTTTCGATATGCGGCGACGCCGCTGAAGTGATAAAGGACAGGCTCGCCGGGCAGGCCGACAGGGTTCTCATGCCGCTGCCGGAAAGGGCAAAAGAGTTTGTCGACCCTGCGGTGCTTGCGCTGAAGGAAAAAGGCATTGTGCATTATTTTGCCCACGTCAAGGCAGACAGCAAAAAGGCAAGCCAGGAGCTCGGGCTGCAGGACGCGCGCGGCGCCTTTGCAAAATACGACCACCAAGTTCTTGCGGTCAGGGTCGTAAGGGAAGTCGGCCCCAGGATATACCAGATAGTCGCCGACGTTTCGGTCAGCCGCTAGGGCTTTTCTTCTTCAGGCCTTGGCGCGGTGAGCATCGTATAGCCGATCCACCCAAGCACCAGCAGGAGAACTCCCACTGCTCCCAGGACTGTGAACTGTATAATCAGCATGCCCCACTCGCTGCCAAGCAGGAAATAGGCGTAGGCTATGAATGCAAGAATCGCAATTACAAGAAGGGCCGCGCCGGTTCCCCTGCTCCCCCTTCTCTTGACGTTCATATCGCAAATGGCGTCTGCAGCATCTTAATAATCTTTTTAGCCCAGTTCTAGGGCCATGAGGTAGGCGTCTTCGCCGTCCCTGTAGTACGAGCGCAGCCTTGATTTTATCTCAAAGTTCAGCTTCTCGTACATCTTAATCGCGCCGGTGTTGCTGACCCTCACTTCAAGGTAGATCTCGTCGCTCTTTCTGTACAGCACTCCGTTGATGCCTTCCAGCATCAGCGCCTTGCCCAGGCCCTTGTTCCTGTGCTCCTCCAGCACGGCCACGGAGACGACGTGGCCTTTCTTGACAAAGCCCAGCTTGCGAAAGTTGGAGAACCCAAACTCGATCTTGCACATAATGTAGCCGATTACCTTGCCGTCAATCTCTGCCACGATAAAGGCTTCAGGCAATTCGCGGAGAATTGACTCGAAAAAGTAGTCCGAGTAGTGCTCTGGCAGCGCGGCCATGTTGATGTCGATCACTGAAGCAAGGTCGCTCTCGTCGCAGCGGCGTACAACATAGTCGCCCACTTTCCGCAGAGCAGTTTGCAAAGTAACAACTAAAGACAAAAACTCACTATTTAACCTTAGGGGTCTCTAAAGGGACAATATTTTAATTGCGTTGGTGCCAAAGAAACGTCTGGTGGCCACCTCCCTCAACGGCGGGTATTCTCGCGCCGTTCCCATAGTCTCTTCCTTCTTTACGATAAAAGACATGCAGCTTAACGTCAGGGAAGATTACGTCGAGTTCCTGATAGCCGAAGCCGAGGTCAAGGGCAAGTTCCAGTCCTTCCTGAAGGAGTTGGGCAAGATAGGCATGATTGCAACCGCCAAGCGGTCGAAATATTTCTGGAGGCTGATGCCCACCCTGTCTTCTGCGATAAGGCTCCCGATACCGGAAAGCGTGGTCATCAGCGTATTCAAGCTCCAGAAACAAAGGCCAAAAAACAAGTACAGGCGGTCAATTCCTGCCCTGCTTTTCATAGCCACCATATGCATAGTATTTGTCGACGGCATATTCAGGTCTGACTCGCCCCTTGCCCGGTCGCAGGTGCAGGACCCAATCCTGCTGGCAGTCATATACACTGTATCATTGATGGGAATACTCGGCATACACGAGCTCGGACACGTGCTGGCTAATAGAAAGCACGGAATCAAGGCGTCGTGGCCGTACTTTATACCAGGTGTGCCGGTGGTTGCTCTCCCTACGTTTGGAGCCCTGATAGTGCTGAGAGGCAACATGACCAACAGGAACGTCATGTTCGACGTGGGAATCGCCGGCCCGATAGCGGGCCTGATAGTGACCATAATAGTATCGATCTATGGCTCTACAATTTCCACACTCATAACTGCCGAAGATGCGGAACGGTTGTTTGGAGATGGCCAGCTGGGCCCACTTCCGTTTGGGGAAAGTGCTCTGATGATAGCCACTGTGTACCTGACAGGCATGGCAGTAGAAAACACCGTGCTTGTTATATCGCCGGTGCTCTTTGCGGCCTGGCTGGGATTCCTGATTACATTTTTGAACCTGATGCCTGCGTGGCAGCTTGACGGTGGCCACCTAGCGAGGTCCGCGCTTGGGATACGCTGGCACAGGATCCTGACCTACGCCAGTATTGCGATACTGTTCGCCATCGGGTTCTACTTCATGGCGCTTTTGGTGCTGTTCTTCAGCATGAGGTCGCCAGAGAGCGCGCCGCTTGACGATGTCACGCCACTATCGTCAAAGCGCAAAGTACTCTTTTTCGTGGCGCTTGGGATCGCTGTGTTGTGCGCGCCAATCCCGACGTCGCTTACGCCCTGGGCTTGAGCAGCACAATGTCGGCGTCTGACAGGACAAGCGCCTTGAAGTTCTTGCCGTGCTTTTCCGGCAGCTTGTCAAGTATGTCCTTCATTCCTGCGTAGGTGGTAAAGCCCAGCTTTGTCCGGGCGTAATAGTGCGGCAAGGTAGACACGAGCCCAAGCTCATATTTCTGCCGCAGCTCTTCAATGAACAGCAGGTGCTCTAAGCCGTCGATGTAGGGGCTCGCCTGCAGCTGCTCCGGCCTGAGCCGGCCCTCTATGAACATCTGGAGTGCCCCGCCGCCCACACCTTCGCGGTTCTCCGCGACCAGTATCGCCGCGCCGCCTTCCTTGACCGCGTGGACAGAGTTCCAGAGCGAGTTGAGAGAGCCGGCAAGCGTCGAATGCGTTCCGGCCTCGCCACTTGCGCTTATTATTGCGCACTTTGCCTGTTCTGTCTCGACAGCCGAGATCGACTGGAGCTGCGAAATGGCTTTTTCAAACGCTTCGCTAATGCTGCCTGTATGGACTCCGGCAATGCCGCCGCTGCTTGCCACGAGCTCGACAGACGTCGCCGGGATTCCTGCAGCTGCAGATACAGCTACCTTGAGCGGCCCGCCCTGCACGCCGGGCGCCGGCTTGTTGTTCTTCCTTGCCCTGAAGGCTTCTGCCATCGAGTCCGGGAGCAGGCCGCGCACCAGCGCGGTGGGCGCGCCGGCGAACCCAAAGAGCGGGTCGTATGCTACAGTGGAAACCACGATGGTGCTCTGAAACTTGGCCATCCTGTCCTGCAGCGACTGGTAGTCTATGCGGTTTATCGAAATCGTCTCATTGCCTGCCAGGCTGGCGCGGAGGGCGCCGGCCGCCTTGTGCGGCACGTCGACTGTGAAATTGAATCCCTTTGCCTTGGCCTCTTCTCCAAGAATTGCAATGGCCCTGCCTGTTGGCTTAGAGCCGGACAGCGCAAGGATCAGCATGTTGTCGGTCAGGGCCGCGCCGGCGACTGCTGCCCTGATTTCTTCCTCAGGAAGTGCCGGAAAACCTGCAGAAACCTGATTTGCAAGGTTTTCAAACCTGATGTCAAGCACCACGTCGGTGGTGCCGTACCTGAGCCATATCTCCGGCATCCAGTCTGTGTCATGAAGGGTTAAAATAAATCCTTTTTTACATGTATGGTATGCCCGCCAAGGACTTTACGCTAGAGCTCGCCTCGTTCCTGCTCAAGAGCAACTCCCTGAGGTTCGGGGTGTTCACCCTTGCAAGCGGCAAGCAGAGCCCCTACTACATCGACCTGCGTGTCCTGCCCAGCTTTCCGGCGTATTTCCGGCTTGCGATAAACGCGCTGAAAGACGCCGTCACAAAAAACGTGCGCGAGTTTGACACGCTTGCCTCGGTGCCAACCTCGGGGCTCATGTTCGGCTCGGCGCTTGCCTACGAAATGTCCAAGCCCTTCGTCTACGCCAGAAAGGAGTCAAAGGGGTACGGCACGGGCAATACCATCGAGGGCTTTCTAAAGGCCGGGTCAAAAGTGGTCATAGTCGACGACGTCGCGACCACCGGCACGTCGATCAGCGGCGCGGTGGAAATGATACGGTCCAACGGCGCGATCGTAGAAGACGTGGTGGCGCTTGTCAACCGGCACGAGGGGGCAGATGAAAAGCTGAAAAAGATGGGAGTAAAGCTCCACGCTGTGGCAGGGATCAAAGACATTGTAAACGCGCTGTACAAGGCCGGCATGATAGATGAAAACGCGCTAGAGTCCGTCATGAAGCAGATGTCTGCTCAGGGTGAGTACGAAACAGACTAGCCTTCGTATATCATCAGGTTCTTTTCTTCCAGGAGCGTGTGCAGGTTGTGGACCGCCCTGTAGACCTCGCTTTCCTTTTTGGCGCCCGTGCACACCAGCTTGCCGCTTGCAAAGAGCAGGATCACGGTCTTTGGGTCCAGCATCCTGTGTATGAGGCCTGGGAATTGCTCTGGCTCGTACATGCTCCTTGGAAGCACTCTGGCAGCTAGCTCCAAGTGTATCTTGCCACCGAGGCTTGCAGACGCTACAATATTTTGAATTTCAATCTGGGGATCGTGCTCGAGCGGGATTCCGCCCTTTTTCAGCTTCAACACCACGTTCTTGACGGCCTGGATTGCCATCTTCTCGGACTTTGCGCCGGTGCAGACCATCTTGCCCGAGCTGAAGATCAGGGTCGCAGTCTTGGGCGACCTGAGCCTGAACACCAAGCCGGGGAACTGGTCTGGGTGGTATTCAACATCTGGGAAAATCTGGGTAATGAGATTGAGGTTGACGGTCTGGTTTACTGTGGCTGAAGCCACCACGTTTTCAATGCTGACGATGGGCTTGGTCTGGGGCATACAAGCCGCTTTATATAGTCGCTATATATATACCTGCTTGCTACCATATTACAGTAGAATTAACCAGCCAGATCGAAATCCTGCGCAGATTATGACAATTAAGTTGTAATAAATGCAATTTTGCGCGCGTCTATTCGCCTATTACCTTTACGAGCACCCGCTTTTGCCGCATGCCGTCAAACTCGCCGTAGAATATCCGCTCCCAAGGCCCAAAGTCGAGCTTGCCACCTGTTACCGCGACCACCACTTCCCTGCCCATCACCTGCCGCTTCAGGTGGGCGTCCGCGTTGTCCTCACCCGTCCTGTTGTGCAGATAGCTTTCAGGAGAGTGCGGCGCCAGCTTTTCAAGCCACCTGTAAAAATCCTGGTGCAGGCCGCTTTCGTCGTCGTTGATAAACACGCTGGCAGAGATGTGCATCGCATTGACCAGACACAGGCCCTCCTTCACCCCGCTTTCCGCGACTATTTTCGCGACCTGCGGAGTGATGTTGATAAACGCGCGTCGCGCCGGCGTGTTGAACGTAAGGTAGGCGGTCCTAGATTTCATGCCGACGGCTGGCCTGTGCTATCAGGAGCCGGCGCAGTGCCCTTGTCCTTTCTGCCGAGCCTATTGAAGAACAGAATTGCCAGAATAATCGCTATTATGATGTAGTTGACGGGCGGGCTGATGATCTTTGTAATGACTCCGATGCCGGGCACGACAGAGATCACCTTGCCGATGTAGTCGTCCTCCCTGATAGGATAGTCAGTCCCCGGTATCGACGATGGGTTTGCGTCGCCCTTTGTCCGGATGGTGATGTCGCCGTCGCTGTCTTCGTCAATGTCGGCAATGCGGTGGACAATGACCCTGTCGCCGCCGTCAGGCCTGTTGAACACGATAATGTCGCCCACCTTGAGCTCGCCCCACGAGCCGCCGTCCCTCACAATGAGGACGTCGTTTATCTGCAGCACGGGCTCCATGCTGCCGCTGGACACTACGTAGAACGGATTTGAGCCAAAGCTGATCCAGATGACCAGCCAGACTGCAAAAACGCCAGCGCCGATTATCACAACGTCCTTGATGGCAATCGGCAGCTTCGACTTGTCCTTATCAAGCAACGCGGGAAATAATCATGCCGTTCGTTAGATAAACGTTTACTCGCATACTAGCGCATATCGAGCTGTTTCATTATCAACATGCGGAGCCGCGGCATCCTGGCCATCATTATCGACAGGATGTCGGCGGTTTCGTCTCTGTCAGGCTGCCTGCCATTCCTGCTCTGGAACTGTGCGATAAAGTTGCCCATCACCATGCCGGAGACAAGGCCGTAGGCGAAATCCTCGATGTTGCCCTGAGTCGGTACCATCCTGCGCGCAAGGCCAATCGGCACCTTCGGGTCGTGGCCAGCCGCCTTGATAAGCGACTCCAGCTCCTTCCTGTCGGCATCTGCCAGTCCCATGCGGTATGATACTCACCTTTCAGGTAATAATGCTAGCTTTTTTAAATGGCTGTATTGTAGGACTTGTGAATGGCAAATAACTCGTGCTCGGTAGTGCTTCTAGAGCTTGGCGTGGTCGCGTTTGACCAGGCCGGCCGCCTTGTGGCTTCTAAAAAGTTTGACAATGCGATCAGGTCGTACAGGCTGCTAAAGAGCGGCGCGACCCCCGAAGAGATAAAGCAGTTTATCGAAAAGTTGCGCTCTTTTGATCCCGTAACGGCAAACGACGCAAGCGTCGCGGCGGTATTGCGCCAGGCCGGGCTCAACAGCCAGCTGATGCCGGAAGACCAGCAGCAGTCGATTCAGGGAAGCAAGCCCAGCTACATCGTCAAGGCGGGATTTGCCGGCAACGACCATGAAGCAATGCAGGCCCTGCGCGAGTTTGCCATAAGCCTGTCGTCGTCAAGGGTAAAGGAGGCGTCGGAGCGGCTAGATCTCCACATCATCCAGTCGATAAACGCGCTGGATGAGCTGGACAAGATAATCAACACCGTGGGCGCGAGAATGCGCGAATGGTACGGCCTGCACTATCCAGAGCTTGACAACCTGGTGCAGAGCCTGGTGGCGTACGCCGAGGTTGTGAGCAGGGCAGGCCTGCGGGAGAACATTACTGCCGACATTTTGCAGAGCGCCGGCATGCAAGACAAAAAGGTGGAGATAATAATCGACGGCGCCCGGCGCAGCAGAGGAGGCGACATGACGCCGGAGAACCTTGCGATCGTCAAGAGGCTCGCGGACCAGGTCATCGCGCAGTCGGACCTCCGCCGCGTGCTTTCAGACCACATCGAAGTCGCGATGGAGACCGTGGCTCCGACTGTCAAAGAGCTGCTGACAGCGTCAGTCGGGGCAAGGATAATCGCCAAGGCCGGCAGCCTGGCAAGGCTTGCAACTCTGCCTGCAAGCACGATACAGGTTCTGGGCGCCGAGAAGGCGCTGTTCCGTGCGCTTAAGACGGGCGCAAGGCCACCAAAACACGGGCTGCTTTTTCAGCACCCTCTCATTCATTCCGCGCCAAAGTGGCAGCGGGGCAAGATTGCAAGGGCGATCGCGTCCAAGGTTGCAATAGCCGCAAGGATCGACTTTTACCGGCACACGGGGAAAGACAGCAGCATACAGGACCGCCTGAACACCCGCATCAACGAGATTCGGGAAAAATACAAGGAGCCGGTGCCGGAGAAGGAAAGGGACAGGAAATACAGGGAGCACGTGCAGCGCCAGCAGTACGAAGGCGGTGGCGGCGGCCGCAGGTTTGGCGGCGGTGGCGAGGGAAGAGATAAACGTGATATGAGAAAGAAGAAGGACAGAAGAAAGAAATTTGGAAAGCGACGCTATTAGGTGGATTTCGGTAAACGGCGAGAAGAACGCCGCCACCCTCAACCTGGTCAAGGGAGACAACGTTTATGGAGAAAAGCTGGTAAAGTACGAGGGCGAAGAATACAGATTATGGGACCCGTTCAGGAGCAAGCTGGCAGCTTCGCTGAAAAAGGGCCTGAAAAACATGCCGATAAAAAATGGCACCAAGGTGCTTTACCTGGGCGCGTCGACAGGCACCACGGTCAGCCACGTCTCTGACATTGTCGGACCGTCGGGGATCGTGTTCGCGGTCGAGCCGGCAACGAGGGTCGCAAGGGAGCTCATAGAGAACGTCGCGTCAAAGAGAAAGAACGTTGTCCCGATACTCGAGGACGCGAGGAGGCCACAATCCTATTTCGCGGTGTTTGGCAAGGTCGACGTCGTGTACTGCGACATCGCGCAGCCGGACCAGACAGAAATTGCGATGGCGAACTGCACGGCGTACCTGAAGAATGGCGGCGTCATGCTTTTGGTCATAAAGACAAGGAGCATCGACGTCACGATGGAGCCCCGGGCAGTCGTGATGCAGGAGGCAGGCAAGCTGGAAAAGTATGGTTTTCAGATAGACCAGATAATCAACCTAGAGCCCTTTGACAAGGACCACGGCATGATAAGCTGCATATTCAAGCCCTAGAGCTTGCGCTGCGTCATCTGCTCGAGCATAATCTTGAGCGGCTTCCACGACTTTCTGGCAAACTCT
>DATFDX010000095.1:0-19417 GCA_035251875.1 Nitrososphaera sp.
GTTGCATATGTCGCACTGGAAGGACTTTGCACGGCGGATACCAAAGAAGCCCCGCATGTCTTCTAATGGGCATACTAGTTTTAAAAATTTGTGGATGAAATTATTCGTAGATCGGCTTGCCGTCAGACGTGTACTTTTTTATCCTCTTGCCCGCCTGAGGCTGGCTAGAGTCTTGCTTGGCCGAGCCCTGCGTCTCAGTGCTTTGCTGCTCGCCCTTTTTCTTGAACCTGTCGAAAAATCCCATTATCTCTCTTACGTGAGAGTAATATATAACCTCGATGCCGGCCCTCTCATTTTTCGCCGACCCCTCTGCTGTATGGTAGGCTTTACGACTACTCTAGTCTTATTATACATGGGCGAATTACACCTTGTACCGGTCATGGCATGTACAGTATGCGGGCACTCTAACGACGATCACCAGTACGTGACTTCCTCGCTGTTCTACTGCAAGCAGTGCAAGGTTCTGGAGTCGCACGTTGCCTTTTCGCCGGAAGACGCAAAGAACCCTTCAAAATCCGAAGAACCCGTGGCAGACGTGTACAATTCGTTCAGGAAGCACTAGGCGCCCTTTTGCTTCCGTCTAGCCTTTGTGCCTTTTCTACGTTTCTTGTCGACTGGATTGGCCGGTTTTTCGACAGGCGCAGAACTGACGTCTTTTAGTGCGTGCTCTTTCTTGTGGTCTTCAAGGTTGTTTTCAAACAGAAACGGGGCATGGCAAATGTCGCACCTAAAGACCTTGATCTGACGCATCAGAACGGCATGCGGTTGCCGGGTTTAAGAAGTTTTGGCGTGTGTAAATCCCGACTATTTGCTGTTTAAAAGCTCCAGCGCGTCGTCGGCAATGTCCATCGCGGTGTGCGACTCTACGTTTGGCTCGAGCGTGACTAATAGGATCTTGTCCTCCATGTAGAAAGTCAGGATCGATATCTTTTCCCGCTCTACGTACGCGAACCTTGCCCTCCCCAGCGCGTCGTCAAAGCGCTCCCTCATCGACTTGCGGAGCGCGGTCTGGGTGAGGAAGAGCTCCTCGTCCGTCTCTGTGACTATCGAGTCGGTGCCCTTACGCATGCCGCCCGCTATGGGCGTGCCCGCGCTGTCAACCACGCCGGCGTACCTTATGTCGTCGTTAAGCGCAAACACCTGGCTGCAGAGCTTTTCAAAATCCATACTAATATTTTGGTATCCATGTTGTTTATAGAGTTTTTAGTAAAAGCCGTATTAGCGATGCCTGCCAAGCTATGGCATGAGCACTGAGAGGAAGGACCCGCGCAAGCGCGATCAAGCGTTGAACGACGCGACTTCGGGACAGATGGGGGAGGAGCCGAGGCCGGATCCGTACCCTGAGAAGGACCCGAGAAGGGAATTTGCGCGCAAGAAGTCAAAACAAATCTAGATCGACGTTATTAAGCGTGAATGAAGGTTTCGTAAACCTTAGGTCAAGAATGCCAATCATTTTACAGCATCTATCTTCAATTTCAGAAGTTGTAGATTTAGTTGAATCTCTTTAATCCGTGCTGCCGTATATCCTTCAATGGCTCTATATGTAGTCAAAGCTAAACCAAGAAAGGAGCTTATGAAAAGCCTGCGGCAAGAGCTCGACTCTGGCAATATCTCAAAGCTGGTACCGTTTGGAGAAGAGCTGCACCACCGCCTAGACAACGCAAGAGCAGACGGCAGCTATGCGTACTGCGTCGAAGAGGACGATTGCTCGCCGCCGCTGGCAATGGAAAGGGCAAGCGTGCTGGACCGCTATTTCGACGATATTTCAGTCGATCCCGTAGATTCAGAAGAACAAGGCTGGAACAAAATAAAGGACAGGCCTGCATTGTGGCTGCGATCAGCTAACCTGTAGGACATAATCACCATCGTATTCGCTGGTCATGATATCCGTCCAGCATCTTGTGCAGAAAGAGGTATCATCCACCAGCCTCTGCTCAAATGTTGTTTCTGACGGATCAAATTCTGCCGAGCACATCACACAAACGCCTGTCATCGTGCTAAGAACTATATCTCTTGTTTATCAATATGGTGACTCCTTGTTCTGTAACTAACAGCAGGATTCGCAATAATATTCGTGTTTGATGGCGTCATCTTCGTGGACAATCTTGATGCGCGCTGTCCGGCCGCAATCAATGCACCGCAGGATTGAATCGGCAGGCAATTCCATACGGGGCATACGTACTAGACAGGACTTTAACGTAAATAAGGAGAGCCATTCCTTTTTCCATATTTTACGGCCCGGCCCAGTCAAACGGGATGTGCTTGCTCGACCTGCCCTTCCAGTCCCACTTGAAACCCATCGCGTCCACTTCGTCGGCTATCGCCCTGCCCCATGTTGCAACGGTGCCCGGCCCCGTCTCGCTTCCGGGAGCATTGAGAGTCTGCACCCGCTTGCCCGGCGGGGTCATGGGCCCGGTCAGCGCTTCGGCCCTTGCAGAGACCCTCCCGGGTATCTCTGCGCTCCAGTACGCAAGGTCCTCTGCCACTTCAAACTTTATCTGGACAAACTCTGTCCCGCGGCTCTCTCCAACCAACTTTGCAAATTCTGCCATAAAGCCGCCGGCCTTGCCAGAGAAGATCATCTGGAGAGCTTCGCGCTGCTTCTCGTTGGCGCGCTCGTCAAAAAAGAAGGCCATGGTCGCCTTTGCCTCGCCGGCCCAGATGTTACCCTTGAAGCCTCCTACGAACAGCGCGTTCAAGCCTTCAAGCGGTATGTCGCCGTAACGCCCCTTCTTGATGTGATAAGCAAGCACGCCTTCGCAGTCCCCGTAACTTGGTGCCTGAGCAAACGTGCACGGGCAGGGTATGTTGCACTTGCAAACGTCAAACCAGTCGCCTGAAACATTCCACTTTGGAACCGACATTGCAACTGTTGATCTGGCTGCACTATGTAATCTCTATGGAGCAGACTACTCGAAAAATCTACCGGTAATTATGGCAGCACAGAAATACCACCAGCTCCGCTATAGTGGCATGCCCGAAGTCAGCAGGACCTTCTACACCGCCGAGGACGCCAAGGCAGAGATCCATGAAATAAAGGACGGCATCTACAGGATATCCGGCTTTGTAAAAGAGTTTGGAATAACCTTCAACCAATTCCTAATCAACGACGAGCAGCCCACACTGATCCACACCGGACCGATAGGCATGTACGAGCAGATTGAACAAAAAGTAAAGGAAGTCATACCTCTGGAAAAGCTATCCTACATCGCGTTTCTGCATTTTGAGAGCGACGAGTGGGGCGGAATGGAGTTTCTAAAAGCGCCAAAAGCCAAGCTGGTGTGCAGCGACCTGAGCTCAAAGCTCAACCTTGTGGGCTGGTACAACGTGCCGGCCGATCACGTTTCGTTCTGGGACAACGAGACCCTGAATACTGGAAAGCGGAAATTCAAATTCATAATGACCCCGCACGTACACCACTGGGACAGCATGATGATCTTTGAAGAGACCACAAAGTCGCTCTTTCCCTCAGACCTCTTTATCCAGCCGGGCCAGAACAAGCCGGTGATTTCAGACGACCTGTCAGATAGCATGATCAAACTATATCAAGGCGCCGGCATCTTTGCAAGCGAGCAGCCGGTAAGGCAGACAGTTGAGCGGCTGGCAAAACTAAGGCCGGAGATGGTCTACCCCATGCACGGCTCTTGCTTTGACGGCTCGATGTTTGAAAAGTACGCAGACGCGCTAAGGAAAAACCAGTTCGCATATTCCGGCGTGCTTCTCGGGCAAAAGGTAGAGGTCAGCTAGGCGGTAGTCCTACTTCCAGTCCGCGCAGCCTCTACGCCCTTTGCAACCCCGAGCCCGAGTATCGGAAGCCCGATCACGACTCCGAGAATGGGGCCGGGGAACACGACGGCTGAAAAGAACTCTGTAGCCATCATGCCATATACCAAGCCGACAAGGCCGCCTGCGGCCAGCAGTCCTGCTACAAGATACGATCTCTGCCCCCGTGAGACAGCAAATGCCACCGCCGCCATCACAATTGCGCCTATGCCGGGCCACGGCGCCAGCCCCGCCCGCAGCGCCCCGCCGCCTGCAATAACGGTCAGAAACAGGACAAACGTCGCCGCGGCCAGCCCAACCGCCAGCATGAGCTTTGGATTCATCACACGTCAAACATCAGATGAAAAATAAAAAAGGGTTAGAGGGCGTCCCTGCCTTCCAGGTGAGCCCTCAGCATCCACGCCATCTTTTCGTGCTTCTGCACGGCTTCGAGGAAAAAGTCGTTTGTCGCCATGTCGTTGTACTGCTCATCGCACTCGTCCGCGTTCTTTCGAAGTGTCCGGATTATCGTTTCGTGGTCCTTCAGCAGGTTCGATATCATTGCCTGGGCCTCCGGGTACTGCCCCGGGTGCTCGTTGATGCTGGAATGCCGGGCAAACTCCTCCAGCGTGCCCAAAGACTTGCCGCCAAGCTGTCGCGACCTCTCCGCGGTCTCGTCCACTATCCCTGCCAGGATTTCGTACTGCTCCTGAAAGAACTCGTGCAGCTGCGAAAAGCGCGGGCCTATCACGTTCCAGTGGTAGTTCCTTGTTTTCGTGTACAGCACATACTCGTCGCACAGCCGCATGTTGAGCAGCTCAACAATCTTTTTCCGGGCGTCGTCCTTCACCCCGATGTCTGTCTTGACGTCCTTCTCCATTATCGCCGTTTCAGCGCTACTTTTTGAAGCCATATTGACATTAAGGCATGAAGTTATTTATGAGATACATAATCAAGTTCCTGTTATTAGATTAGCCCAAACAGCACGTTGAGCAATATTATCAGGACGATTATCCCGAGGACCGCCCACACCAATGTCCATATCATGCCAGATGTCGCGCTGAAAACAAAATAAACCCTATGAATGCCTCTTACCGGTTCTGGTAGCAGTACGGTTCTCTACAATCGCTTTAAGCTATGTGCATTAATGCAGACCACCATGTCAGAAAGAGAATATAAGGAAAAGGTCAAGGTCGACGAAAACGAGACCAAGATAGAGCGCGAATCGAAAGACGAATTCGGCAACAAGGTCAAGGAAAAACACGAAATAAAGCAGGAATAAAAAGGTGCGCGCGGCCCTTGGGCCTACCATTTGGGGCGCCGCGCCTAAATTTTTCAAGCAATCACATATAACCAAAGCCTGCATTTCATTAGTGGTTCATGACGACCACCGAGCAGGGCAATTTGGTCCAGTGTCAGCTCTGTTTTGACAACATCGACCCGGCAAAGCGCGAATACCACCTAAAAGAGATTCACAAGGTGTCCGCGGCCGCCATAGACAACAACAGGCCCCTGACGCACTGGTTCAAGCCGGCCGCGTCCGCGGCATGACATCTTTATTACGTTAGATCACGTATTTGCAGCATGGCCAAAAAGGCGACTGCGCGGGACGTCGACATCCTGTTCAGGCTTGCGGCGCTCTACAACACCGACTATGACTTTCAGGCGGCAGAGTGGTTCTGGGGCAAGTTCCACGAAAAGACGATAGACGAATTCACGAGCAAGTACGCGCACGGGAGCAGGGAGTACCAGTTCTTTGAGAGGTTTACGAGCAAGTACGAGCTCGCCGGCCTGCTGGTGGAAAAGGGCTTCCTAAACGCCGACCTGTTCTTTGACAGGTACGGGGCCATGCAGGCAGAGTGGGACAAGTGCAAGCCGGTGATCTACGGCCTGCGGGAAAAGTGGAACGAGCCGCGCCACCGCGAAAACTTTCAGCTCTTGGCGGAGCGGGGCAAAAAGTGGCAGGAAAAGCACCCGGCCAAGGTCTAGGACGAATACTGGTCCTCGCCGCCGAGCGACTCTAGATAAGCAGAATGGCAGGCCTTGCACTGGTTCCCGACAAACTCTTTTTCGTCGACCTCCTCCTTGCAGGTGTTGCACTTTTTCATTTTCGAAAACGGGACAGCGCGCCATTGATAATCGTTTGCCTGAAAAATTGTACTAGAGCAGGACTGCAAAATCATTAAGACGCTTGTCGGGTGCCGATGATCATGGGCCTGATAACCTGGGTGGCAGTCATTGCCATAGTGCTGGTAGCGATCGGCCTCGGAGTCGGCGTATTTTTTTCGGGATTGTTCAGGGGCGCCGAAATAGTCGGGGACAGAATTCAGGACAATGAGGCTGTGCAGGACGCCCAGCAAGAGGTAGAGAACTTTGTCGGAGACGGCCTCACAGGCACCAGCAGCGAAGTGCTGGTCATGACCACGAACGAGGCGACATACGACGTGGGCGAGCCGGTGACGTTCACGGTCAAGAACATCGACGACCAGACGTTGACATTCCCGGACGCTTCTCTCGGACTTGAGATTGAAAACGTCGACACCGGCGAGAACTATAGCGTAATGTCCGCGCAGGTGATAACCGAGCTAGGCCTTGACGAGTCAAAGGACGTCACGTGGGACGAGGAGGCGCCTGAAGGCGACTACACTGCCACGGTGACGACCACCGACGGGGACGTCTCTGCGAAGGTCGAATTCAAGATTACAGGATAAGAACGGCCGCGCTGACTACTGTGGTCCACATGCCATCCTTGTGCCCCTCTGCCGACTGGGTAAAGTTCTGCGTCCTGTAGATCTTTTCTGACAGCCTCCACTGCTCCTCTTTTTCGTTCCACGCGAGGCTCGGGTCGTTTGGCAGGCCGAGCGTGGTCGCGAGCATCTCCATCGCCATGTCCTCGGCGTAGTCGCCAGCCTTTTGCGCGGTTTCGCCTGTGGGGTGGTGCTCTGACAGGTAGCCGTGCTGGCTTTCGTCTGCCGCCCTTGCAAGGCCGATGGACGCGGCGACCAGCCTGTTGGGCTCGTTGGTGGCCGCCCTTGCCATTATTGCAAACGTCACCTGCCCCGGCCGCAGGTATTTCCTACCCTCCTGCCGGCTCACTATTTTGCATCTGGGCGGCAGTATGCTGGACACCGAGACCAGGTTCAGGTCTGCGATCTCTGCCTCTCTCAACGCCAGCTCAAAGCTCGTCAGGTAGTCCTTGTGGATTCCCTTGCCCTTTGTGAAGAACATCATTTTCGGGACATAGAACGCGGGGTTTGCATTACCGATATCCTGCCGCTCCATGCACAGGATTGGCCGACAAGGCAGATTAGGGTTTAATATCGCAGCCTGCTAGGATGGAACAATGAAGATAGGCGGCGTGCCAGTCGGCGAAAAGCTCGCTACCAAGGTGATGGGCGTAATCAACGCAAGCCCTGAGTCGTTCTACAAGGGCTCTGTCAGGACTGATGACAAGGAAATAGCCGCAGCTGCAAAGCAGATGCAGGAGCACGGCGCGCACATCATCGACATTGGCGCCATGTCAACCGCGCCCTACCTTGAAACCGTGATCCCCGTAGAAGAGGAGATCAGGAGGATGAGGCAGGCGGTAAGAGCCGTGAAGGGCGCCTGCGACATCCCAGTGTCTGCAGACACGCCCCGCGCAGCCGTCGCGGAAGCAGCGATAGCCGCCGGCGCTGATGCAATAAATGACGTGACCGGCCTAAAGTACGATCCCAAAATGGCAGACGTCGCGGCAAAGGCCGGCGTGCCGGTGATAGCCGGCGCGTACAGCAAAACACCTGCCACGGGCAGGCTTGCAGGCACGCTAACGGCGCTGAAGGAGAGCATCACCATAGCAAAAAAGGTCGGGATCGCAGACGTCGTGGTTGACCCGTCGATAGGGTTTTTCCGGCAGGAGGGCAAGAACCCGTTCTTTACAAAGATGACTGACATGCCCTGGTACGCCAGGGACATCGAAGTCCTGTCAAATCTGGAAAAGCTTGCGGCGCTCGCGCCGGTGTGCGTCTCTGCGTCGAGAAAGTCGTTCATCGGGCACCTGCTGAACGTGCAGGGAGACGACCGGCTGGTGCCGTCGATAGTGTGCGAGGCGGTCGCAGTGCTCAACGGCGCGAGCATGGTCAGGACGCACAGCGTCCGCGACACTGTTCATGCTTTGACAATGCTGCAATTGTTGAAGGCCTGAGCAAACGCTTATAATCCTAAAAACCGACTAGACAGCAAGGGAACAGTTGGACATAAGAGAAGGTCTGACATTTGACGACGTACTTCTCGTTCCTAAACGGTCGCCCATAGTTTCCAGGTCTCAGACCGACCTGCGTACAAAGCTTTCGCGCAAGATCACGCTCAACATACCCATAATCAGCGCCAACATGGACACGGTGACCGAGTCGGGCATGGCCGCGGCCATTGCAAGGGAAGGCGGCATCGGGATCATCCACAGGTTCATGACAATCGAAGACCAGGTGGACGAGATCCTGAAGGTAAAGAGATCAGAATCAGTCATGATAGAGCAGCCGTACACGATAAAGCCGGACGTCACCGTTTTAGAGGCGAAAAAGGCGATGGCCGAGTACGGAGTCTCAGGCCTGCTAGTAGAGGAGGGAGGCAAGCTCGCCGGCATAATTACAAGACGCGACATCACGTTTGAAAATAACAACAGGCGCAAGGTCTCTGAGCTGATGACAAAAGAAGTCATCACGGCCAAGGCCGGCCTGACCATAGATCAGGCAAAAGAGATCCTGCACAAGCAGAGGATTGAAAAGCTGCCTGTGATAGATGAAAAGCGCAGGATCGTCGGGCTCATAACCAGCAAGGACATTTTAAAGATGGAGCAGTACCCGCACGCGTCAAAGGACAAAAAGGGCAGGCTGCTGGCCGGCGCGGCGGTGGGCGTCAAGGGCGACTACCTCGAGCGCACCGAGGCGCTGCTTGAGGCCGGCGCGGACGTGCTGGTAGTCGACATTGCGCACGGCCACAGCGAAAACGCGATCAACACTGTTCACATGATCAAAAAGGCGTTCCCGGACTGCGAGCTTATCGCAGGCAACGTGGCGACCGGCGACGGGGCGAAGGACCTCATCAGGGCCGGAGTCGACGCAGTCAAGGTGGGAGTGGGCTCGGGCTCTATATGCATTACAAGGGTGGTGACAGGCTCGGGCGTGCCCCAGCTGACCGCGGTACTCGACAGCGTCCGAGTCGCCCGCGACTATGACATTCCTGTAATTTCTGACGGCGGCATACGCAACTCTGGCGACATCACCAAGGCCCTTGCGGCCGGCTCATCGTCTGTGATGGTCGGAAGCCTGTTCGGCGGCACGGACGAAAGCCCCGGCAAGACGCTGGTAAAGAACGGTAAAAAGTTCAAGATGTACAGGGGCATGGCGTCGTTCTACGCGTCGCTTGGCCGGAAATACCGCGAAGAAGGCGCGCAGGTGATAGACTCGGACGACCTGAATGACTATGTGCCGGAGGGCGTCGAGGCGATGGTGCCATACAAGGGGAGCGTGGTCGAGATCGTAAGGCAGCTGGCAGGCGGCATCCGCTCCGGGTTGTCCTACTGCGGCGCCAAGACTATAGCAGAGATGCAAAAGAACGCCGAGTTCATCAAGATGACTTCGGCCGGCTACATCGAGAGCCAGCCTCACGACGTCGACCTGATGTAGGAATTAGCAAGAAATCTCTTCTAGTGTAAAGACATATTTTCTTTATTGGAACTCGATACTCCGTAAATACTGTACCGGCGTCTGGCTTGCATTGAGCCGGAAAAAAGGGGCCGCCGTAGCAATAATCACAGTCGTGGCAGTGCTGGGGGGCCTTGTCGCTTATGCGTCAATGACAAGGCAGCCAGAGGAAGGGCCGGCGCCGGTCCTTACCACGATAGACAGGGACGACGGGGATAATGAGAGCACGACCATAGCGGAGGACGCGCAGGACCAGCCGCAGCAGGATAACGGCAGCGTTTTCGCAAACAACACGGTCATCGCCAACAACACCATCATAATCAACAAGCCGGTCTACCGCAACAACACCATAATCTACCAGCCAGTCACGATCAACCTGGAGAACTACCGCACCACCATAAACCAGTACGCCGGGCAGGAAGATGACCAGCCTGCGGACACGAGCCACAGCATAACCATTCACGCAAAGAGGATCCAGTCTGACGGCTGGAGCAAAAAGTTCGCCGACGATGGGGTCGGCATGTTTACGGCAGTCTATGACATCGGCGGCAACCTGGTAAAGGCCGGTTATGCGGACGAGCGCGGCTTTACCGTAAAGGGCCTTGAGGACAAGCTGTACTTTGTCTACCCTGCCGATTGCGCCGACTGCAGCGGGTCAAAGAACGACATCATGTTCAAACAGTGGGAGGACGGGAGCAAGGACAGGCCGCGGCTGGTGCCGGCGGACTCGGACGTGACTGCGAGCTACGGACTCGTGGTGCCGCAAGAGCCAAAGCAGGTGCCGATCATCCCGCCGGGCGAAACCGAGACCGCCGCCGAGCCGGAAATAACCCTTGAGGCACACGACGCGACGTTCGTCTACGGATGGGTGCAGGTCAGCGCGCAGGTGGAAAACATGGTGGAGGGCTTTGACGGGCTGTCGATAAGCGTGTACCGGCCAGACGGCACGCTGCATGACAGCTTCTCTTACCCCGAGCAGCAGGGATTTTTCGCGCCGAGAGAGGCGGGCGAGGGCGACTACAAGATAGAGGCGATGTACGAATACAGCGACGAAACGGCAGAAGCTGAGATAACGCACAACATAAAGTTCTCGACCCCTGAATTTGCCAACCTCGCGGCCACGGAGGACGATGGCGATGTGCGCGTAAACGGCATGCTGAGGGGAGGGCTCGCCGGAGAAAACATTACAATAGCAATACGCGGCCCCGACGGCCAGCAGGTCAAGCTGTATTCCATGAGCTTTGGCACGAGGCCGGTCTTTACGCTATTTATCCCAGGCGAAGACGCAGGAGCCATCTTTAACCAGACGGGCAACTACACTTTCGCTGTCACGCACGTGCAGACCGGAGTCCAGGGTAACGCCACGCTGTTTCACGACGCCGGAGAGACAGAGACTGCAGCCGCTCCGGTGAACGTTAGCGGCAACGCCCGCGGGTCAGAGAACGCCGACATTGTGGTGCAGGGAAGCAACGTCTACGTCGTGTGGCAGGACGACACTTCCGGCCAACACGAGATCCTCTTTGCAAAAAGTGACGACGCCGGCGAAACGTTCAGCGAGCCGGCTGCGATAGGCAAATCGGAGGAGGGCGGGTTCTCGCTCACGCCGGACATTGCAGTTTCTGGCGACAATGTGTACGTAGTCTGGGCAGACTACAATCCCGACGAGCAGTCCACTGCGGCGTTCGTGTCAAGCACCGACGGCGGCGAGACCTTTGGTAACAAGACGGCGCTCGGCGGCTACGACGGCGAAAACGCGGATCCGCAGGTGACGGTGTTCAAGGGCGACATCTATGTGTCGTGGGTCGCCGGATCGGAGGAAGAGTTCACCGGAGACCTGACCCTTGCAAGGAGCTCAGACGGAGCGGCGTTTGAGGCGGCCGTCGTGAGCGAGAACGCCATCAACGCCGTTATGGCCAGTTCTGACACCACGCTGTACCTGGCGTGGCAGCACCACCCGTCGGGCGACACCACCAACGAGGGCACGAACATGTTTGCATCAAGCCCTGACGGCAACAACTTTGAAACATCCGAGGCGCTGCAGGCGATGACGATATACGCAATGGCAGCGGCAGGCAATCGCGCCTACATAGCCGGCGCCGGCAGCGAAAACGAGGACGTGATCGTTGCAAGGAGCAATGGCACGGGCTTTAACACCACGAGCGTTGCAAACGGCGATTTTCCGGCGATAGACGCGCAGGGGAATAATGTCTACGTCGTCTGGACGGATAATACAAACGGGATATTCCTTGCAGCGAGCACCGACGGCGGCGCGACCTTTGGAGGAAGGGAAAGCTTTGGCGGCGAGGGCTTTGATCCCGAGATTGCGGCTGACGAGAGCGCCCACTTGGCTTGGACAGAGGGCTCGGACATAATGGTAGCGGCGCAGTAAAGCGCTATATATCGCCGCGCTGCGACTCTGTATGTTGGCCGGCAAGATGTTCTTTGCTGCAATGGCCGCAGGCATAGCGTTCATCGTGATAGGCGCGGCGTCGAGCATCTATGCAAACACCGTGGTGGACGTCTCGCTTGACAACACCGTCAGGCCGGGGCTGCCTGACATCATTACGCCGGACATGAACGTCGGGAGCACCGCCAGCGTCACGGTGACGGGATCGACGTTTAACATCAAGATCCAAGAGCCCGACAGGCAGGTGATCGTGTCGGAGAGCAACGCCACTTCCTTCAGCTACGACCTGACTGCGCAAAAGGCCGGCGAGCACCGAATAGAGATCGTAAACACCGGCAGCACGGACCTCACGGTCAGCGGGCACACGGAGACAAAGTCAAGCCCGCTGGGGCTGAGCGGCGCGCTGATGCTCTTGGTGACAGGCGTGATAGTGATAGGCCTTGGCCTGCGCTTTAAGAATCGCTAGCAGAACTTGAAAATCTATTTAAATGGTGAGGAGTGAATATGCGACAAATGGTCAAGGCATCGCGACCAGCAGTAAAGACGCTCACTCTGATCAAGAGCAGGGACATCGTAGTTGACAAGATGCTCAAGACTTGCGAAGAAGGCAATCATTCAAAGTGCACGGGCTGGGCGGTACTCAAGAAAGAAATTTCGCCAATTGATGGGAACTACTTTCTAAAATGTATCTGCACATGCCACCACCACAAGAAAGAGCCGGCATTGATCAAGAAAAAGCTGGTCAGAAAGAAACTGATCAGGAAAAAGCAGCTTAAGAAGAAAATAAAGAAAAAAGCAAAGAAGCAAAAGCCGCGCAATAAGAGCAAGGCAAGCAGAAAGAGCAAAAGAAGCAGGAAGGCCCGGCGCCGCTAGGCCGCCTATTTATTGAGAGAAGCCGTTAACTCAAGCTGACCGTTCCAACCATGGTTGGGTGAAGCGTGCAAAAGTACGGGTATTCGCCGGCCTCTTCGAAGGTGAAGCTAAAGCTCTTGCCTTGCGCCAGCGTGCTAGAATCGAACGTGCCGTCTGGCTTAGAATCCTTGCCAGATGTCGCCGTGTGCGGCGTAGAGTCGTCATTGGTCCAAGTCACTTTGCTGCCAACCTTGGCCTGAACCGGGTTTGGGTCGTACGCGTCGGTGGTCTTGCTCGCCGCGCCCTGTGTTATGGACACTTTAGTACCGCCAGAAGCCGGCGCAGCTGCCGTCCCGTTGCCCGCGCCAGTCTGGTTTCCTGCAGTGGCGTTAGCCGCAGTCTGGTTGCCGCCGGTGTTGTTAGACGCCGCCGACGTGGCATTGCCGGCGCCTGACATGTCTCTCAAGGACGGCGGGATTTCAAGCTCTGCCGTGGACGTTTCCTGCGTCGGTAATCCGTACTGATCCCTCAGGCTGGCCTGCTGCTCCTGCAGCACTTTTGCTGTATAATTCGGATCGGTCCCAATCCCCATCCAGGCAACAATGACCAGGACAAGTGACAGCCCCATTATCAGTATGGCCCACCCGACGGTCTTCATATGTGGGCTATAGCCGCCTTTGTGGGCGTCTTTGCTGGGCTCTGGGGCCATGCGGCTGCAGCTTCAGCCGTGCCGACATTGTATAAGAAACCTTGCGACAATTATCATGTCCTTTCTATCAGAAAAAGTTCATGGAAGCATCAGCGCGTTTCGCTGATGCCGTCCACCAGTCAGGGCTGGAGGGTGCCGTCCAGCTCGAGCGTCCACCCGCCAAGCGACTGCGCGCCGCCGTCGAACGCGAGCTGTACCGGAGCTCCGCCAGCGGCCGTTGCCAGCTCAGCCTCTGCGTCAGCGACTCCATTCAGCCTCAGCGCGAAAACGTCCCCGTTGTCTGCCACCGCGAGCGCGGCGGATCTAAAGACGTTGTGGCGTATCGAGTAGAGCGCATAGCCCACCTTGATGTCGTACTCTTCTCCTCCTATCGTGGCCGTCCCGCCGACAATGTCCATTATGACCACTGCGCCGTTTGACTTCCAGACAGAGATGTCCATGGCCAGCGTTGCGTCCTGCTCACCTGCAGTCCCGCTTGCTTCAAGCGCGTAGTCAAGCCCCGGAGAATATTCGCCGCGGCTTGCCGGGTTTGCCTGCATGTGCCTCTGGTGTATCTGCTCGCCGCTCTCCCTCGCCGCCACTGCTCTCCTCTTTCTTTCCTGGTCGTTCATGGGTTTTCCGTTGCCGTCGGCCGGCTGCTCCTCCTCTTCATCTTGTGGCACGACGTAACTGACCAGCTTTAGCTCTTCTTCCATGATCAATCCCACGCCCGGCGCGTAGAACTTGTTCTCCAGCTCATCCGGCTCAAGCGGGGTTGTCTCCTCGGTCTTGAGCACGTTCTGGAACCTCCCTGCCGGGACGTTTGCTGTCTGGCTCAGGCTTATGACCTCCGCCCTGTCTTCGGCCACTCCGGGCGCAACCTCTTGGTAGTACTTCATTCCAACCTGTGGGTTGCCGGGCATGATGAGGCCCGCCGTGGCGTTATCGACGCCGGCCAGCCAGGCGCCTGCATGGCTCACTATTTCGTCATTTTCGTAAATGTCGGTCTCTTCGCCAAAGTAGAACACGTCGTTGGCCGGCCCGCACACCGCAAAGTAGTTGCGCGATATCTCTACTATTTCGCCGTCCTCGCTCTCCCTCTCTTCAACCACCCTGGTTTCCACCCCGTCCACCACCCTCGTATCGTTGGTGACCGTGATTATCAGCTCCAGGTCCACTCCCTCGTCCTGCCCCTGTAAGACGAGCTGGTGGCCCGGCTCTAGGATAAAGTAGTCGTTCGCCCCTGTGGAGGAAAAGTCACAATCCTCTAAGTTGAATGTGTCCTGCCATCCGTCGCCGGAGCTGCCGTACGAGCTGGCGCTAAAAGTGCATGCCGCAAGCATCAGCGACAACGCCATAGTCAATGTGTATAAAGCCTTCATTTTTGACTCCATGCTCGAAAGGTGGGCTGGTCAAGTTAATAATGAATATGATACAAGAGGCTAAGCGCGCTGGCTCAGCCTGCCTGCACGCGCAGCCGTCATTTAGGTACTTGTACTAGCAGGAAATTCTGCCTTTTTGTACGAGCCCAGTATCTTGAGGTACGACGTCTTTGGCTTGATCGACTTGAGCGCCTCCTGCACCACCCTGTCCTGCGCGCGACCTTCAAAGTCGACGTAAAAGTTGTACTCCCAGGGCGTCTCCTTTGTCGGGCGCGACTCTATCTTGGTCAGGTTTATCCTGCGGATGGCAAACTCGCCGACTATCCCAAAGAGCGCGCCGGGGACGTGCTTTACCGAAAATATCATGGACGTCTTGTACTGGCCGGCCTTGGCGTCGTCTTTTGTTTTCTTGGGCGACAGCACCAGGAACCGCGTGTAGTTGTTTTTCCTGTCCTGAATGTCTTCGTCGAGTATCTCCATGTCGTACAGCTCTGCCGCCCTCCTGCTTGCAATGGCCGCCGAGTCGAGCATTTTGTTTTCCTTTATCATCTTGACCGCGCCGGCGGTGTCGTAGGCCGGCACCGACTCGAGCCCTTTCTTTTGCAAATAATTCCTACACTGCGCCAGAGCCTGTGGGTGCGAGTGGACGTACCTGATTTTCTTTGCGCCCCTGTTGGCGATGAGGCAGTGCCTGACCCGCTGGTAGACCTCGCCTATCACGCCCATCTTTGTCTGGAGCAAGAGATCGTAAATTTCGTTGACGCTTCCCTCTATCGAGTTTTCCACCGGCACCACGACATAGTCCGCGCCGCCGTCTTGCGCCGCGTCAAAGACGTCCTGAAAAGATTTCTTTGGCATCAATGTTGCCTTTGGGAAGTACTGGAGGGTCGCCATTTCGCCATACGCTCCCCGTTCACCTTGGAAGGCGACCCTGGCCATGACTAGCTGCCTGCTTTGTATATGAGCCGGGCCGTCTCCTTGCCGTAGTCGTGCGCCAGCTTGCGGTTCTCAAAAGCGCCACACTCGACGCATTTTATAATGCTCTCGTTGGTGCGAACGGTGTCGCCGCCGCACATAAAGCACATCGCATACACCAGCCCGTACTCTTTTTCTGCAAGCGTAAGGTGTATCGTGGAATTGAGCAGGCTTATCACTCTGCCCCTTACGATGTCGCCGTTGTGGAAGGTCGCGCGCCTATCACCCCGCCTTTCAATGTCCGCCCTGCTGCCTATCCTTGCAGACGCGATCGCCGAAAACCCGGCTTCAGACCTCTTTTCGTTTATGTACAGCACCTTGAGCGACACCATGCTGCTGAACATCATTTCGACGTACCCTACTATTACGTCGCCAATCTTTGGAAGCATCGGGGAATTCTTTTGCTCAATCTTTACTATCCTGCGTTTTAGATCGTAAACTCTGGTCCCGACAGTTGCAGAGCGCACAGTCCCGTCGGAAGCAAGGTATGTGTTTCTGCCTCCCTCAAATTCCTCAATGGACGCGACATGCTCGCCTGGCAGCGCCGGCCTCTTGTCTTCTTTGCTCATTCAATGAATTGGAATCCGTAGGAAAGTTATAACTGTTTAGAGGCTAAAAATTTAGAAATTTTCTGCGATTTGCGGGGAAATCTGTGCGTTTGTAATAATACATTCTGGGCGAAAGATAATAAAGGTATAAAGAGCAGTAATGTTCAGGTGTTAGTGTGAGCCAGAATACCTTATCCCTAAAGGTACTTGAGGCGTATACCAGAGACGTCGGTCGCGGCGTAGCAAGGATAGACTATGACTCGATGGACTCGCTGGGGGCGTCCACTGGAGACGTTATTGAAATTAGAGGCAAGCGCAGGACAGTCGCAAAGTGCTTGCCGCTTTACCCGTCAGATGAAGGCAAAGGCATCATCAGAGTCGACGGCCTTGTCAGGAACAACGCCGGCATCGCGATAGGCGATACTGTAATCGTAAAGAAGATCAAAGCCGTCCCGGCCGAAAAGGTGATCGTCGCGCCGCTTGAAGCGATACCGCCAATCGATGAACGATATTTGGCAGACGCGCTGGAAAGCGTGCCGCTCATCAAAGGCGACAACGTGATGGTCCCGTACTTTGGAGGCAGGCTGACATTCCAGGTTATAGGAGTGACTCCAGCAGCCGACGCAGTTCTAGTTACACAAAAGACGATATTCCACATCGCTGAAAAGGGCGAGACCCTGAGGGGAGTCCCACAGGTAACATACGAGGACATTGGCGGCCTGAAGGAGGAGATCCAAAAAGTCAGAGAAATGATCGAGCTTCCACTCAGGCACCCGGAAATATTTGAAAAGCTGGGCATTGAAGCTCCAAAAGGCGTGCTGCTCTATGGTCCACCTGGAACAGGCAAGACGCTACTTGCAAAGGCAGTGGCGAACGAAAGTAACGCGCACTTTATCAGCATATCCGGCCCGGAGATCATGAGCAAGTTCTACGGTGAGTCTGAAGCCCGGCTGAGAGAAATATTCAAGGAGGCAAAGGAGAAGGCGCCTTCGATCATATTCATAGACGAGATCGACTCTATAGCTCCAAAGCGCGAAGAAGTAACCGGCGAAGTCGAAAGGAGAGTCGTGTCGCAGCTGCTGTCGTTGATGGACGGCCTGGAAGCAAGGGGCAAGGTCATCGTCATTGCGGCAACGAACAGGCCAAACGCAATCGACCCGGCGCTGAGAAGGCCCGGCCGCTTTGACAGAGAAATAGAGATCAAGGTCCCGGACAAGCGCGGAAGACTAGAGATATTGCAGATACACACACGCAACATGCCGCTTGACACCGACGTCGACCAGGACAAGATTGCGGCTGTGACGCACGGCTTTGTAGGCGCGGACTTGGAGTACCTCTGCAAGGAGGCCGCAATGAAGTGCTTAAGGCGCGTGCTGCCAGAGCTCAACCTGGAGGACGAAAAGCTGTCCCCTGAAGTGCTCAACAAACTGATCGTCACCATGAGCGACTTTGAAAACGCAGTGAAGGAAGTCATGCCCTCTGCCATGAGGGAAGTCTACCTCGAGTCGCCGGACATCCCGTGGTCTGCAATCGGCGGCCTGGAAGAGGTAAAGCGCGAGCTGCAGGAAGCAGTCGAGTGGCCGTTGAGATATCCTGACCTGTATGCTAAACTGGGGCACACCATGCCAAAGGGCCTGCTGATGCACGGGCCGTCAGGAACCGGCAAGACACTGCTTGCAAAGGCAGTGGCGACTGAATCCGAGGCCAACTTTATCAGCGTAAGAGGGCCAGAACTGCTGAGCAAGTGGGTCGGCGAGTCAGAGCGCGGCATCCGCGAAATCTTCCGCAGGGCCAGGCAGGCAGCGCCGTGTGTAGTATTCTTTGACGAGATCGACTCGATAGCCCCGACGAGAGGCATGGGAGGCGACAGCATGGTCACCGAGCGAGTAGTGTCGCAATTGCTGACAGAGCTGGACGGCATCCAGTCGCTTTCAGGTGTAGTGGTAATCGCCGCAACAAACAGGGCAGACATGATTGATCCTGCGCTCTTGCGCCCCGGCAGGTTCGACAAGATAGTGTTCGTGCCGATGCCAGACAAGGGAGCAAGGCAGAGAATACTGGAAATCCACGCAAAGGGCAAGCCAATGGGTCCAGACATCGACTTTGTCAAGATCGCCGAGATAACAGAAGGCTTTAGCGGGGCGGACACGAGCGCGGTAGCCAACACGGCTGTGTCGCTCGTGCTGCACGAGTACCTTGCAAAGTACCCGACGCCGGAAGAAGCGGCAAAGCACGCGTCAGAAGCACACGTGATGCTGCGCCACTTTGAAGAAGCGGTAAGGAAGATCAAGACGCAGAGAGAAGGCAAGCCGACAGAAAAAGCGGTCCCGTACTACCGCTAACTCTCTTTTCCTTTTTGCTTTGCTGCAAAGCTAACGATCTTTGACAAGATACAGCTCTAACATTCCAGGTCGAAAATTTGCCCGCGGGCAAATGTTTTTAAGCAATTGGTTTTATGATAAACCTAACTAAAAGAAATTGGTTGAAAATTCACAGGTTCAACTCGTAGAGAAGCCAGCTGCAGCCGCTCTAAACCGCTTTGTCAACCCAATTGACATCAGCAAACTAGTAGCACAATACGGCACACCACTTTATCTGGTGGATGAAGACACGCTGCACGCAAAGGCCAAGGAACTGCACGGCGCTTATTCAAAGTACAAGGGCCCGGTCAAGGTAGCATATTCGATCAAGGCCAACTTTACTCCGGCAATCATCAAGACCTTCATGAAGGACGGAGTGACGTTCGACTTAACGTCTCTGGGCGAGCTACATTTCATCAAGCAGTGCAAGGCAGACCCTGAGAACGTCATATACACGAGCGTGACGGAGGAGCAGGAAGAGTATGTCGAAGTGCTCCAGAGCGGAGTCAGAAGAGTCGTCGTCAGCTCTTTCAACGGGCTGGCAAACCTGGCAAAAGCCGCAGGCAAAACAGGCACAATGCCGCTGACAATGATCCGCGTGAACCCCGAAGTGGGCGTCAAGGCCGAAGTTCGCGCGTCGTACAGGAACGGCAAGTTCGGAGTCCCGTTCAATGGCGGCACAATCGACAGCGCGGCAAAGATGGTCAAGCACATCATGAGCAACGACCTGTTAAAGTTCGAGGGCTTCCACTTCCACCTGGG
>DATFDX010000096.1:0-2462 GCA_035251875.1 Nitrososphaera sp.
GGCCCCGAGTCGACCCCTTCGTCCACGAAATGCACTGTGCACCCTGTGACCTTTGCCCCCCCGCCTAGCGCTTGCTTTTGCGCGTGGAGCCCGGGGAACGAGGGCAGCAAAGCAGGGTGGATGTTCAGTATGCGCATCTTGTATAATCTTACAAATTCGGGGCTGATTATTCGCATAAAGCCGGCGAGGCACACGAGCCCCGACTCGGGGTTGACGCCGGATTCTTTCAAGGCGGCCACCACCTTCTGGTCATAGTCCCAGCCCTTCAGGCCGGCTGAGGGTATCACCTTCGTTGGCACGCCGTATTTTTCAGAAGCGATCTTTAGGCCGGCGGCGTCCGGCTTGTTTGAAATCACGACCATCGGCGTGGCGTTTTTTATTTTTCCCGACTTTATCGCGGCGAGTATCGCGTCCATGTTGCTGCCCCTGCCGGAGATCAGGATGCCGAGGTTGACCAAGCGAGCTAGCTTGCTTTTTCCCCATTCTTAAACGTCGCTGGCTCTGGCGCCGGCTCTTTTATCCTCGCAAAGTAGATCATAAAGCCGATCCACGAGGCGACCTGCAGCGCCGTGATGTAGCCGTCTATCGCGCCCGACGCGTACACGGGAGTGAATATCCCTTCAAGCACGATCTTGGCCGACTGGTCTACCAGGTACGCCAGCCCCACCGCCAGGATGGCATAGTGCTTTCTTGCAAAGAACCATGCCCCGATGATGCCAGCGCTCCCGATTACCCCGAACACTCCGCCCATCGCGTCGTATGCAAAGCTGTCGGCCGGCCTGCCATAGCAGACCATGTGGCCGCCGGTCACGTCGATCCAGATCCTGTAGTCAAAGCCGCTTGAAGTGCAGACAGAGACGTGGCCCAGCTCGTGCACAAGGCTGATCGGGAGTCCAAGGGCGAAATACAGGATCACCGACCAGATCACGACCTTGCGGCTGAGCTTCAACAGGTAATCAAGATCATTATGGTGCTTTTAGCATTCCGAAGCCGCAAATATGATCTACTACAAGATGCCGAAAAATCTAGAATATTCCATAAATCCGCTATGGCGACATGTATTGAGATGAATCCAGAGAAATTGTCTGCAAGCGTCTTTCTCTCGGCGGCACTGGCAATGTCTTCTTTTGTCGGTCTTGGCTTGGCAGGAACTGCCCTTGCAACTAGTAATGCGACTGGCAACGCAACTGCCCCAACAGGAAATGCGACTGCCGCGCCTTCTGGAAATACAACGACTGCAGCTGCCTCCAACATGTCCGGCGTCATAGCCAGCATCCAGCAGGATGGCAACGGCAACCCGGCGTGGATCACGGCTGGCCACTGGAAGATCGAATCTGACACTCCGCTGATCGGCGACAACTCGACCGAGCCTCAGGTCAGAAACTTTACGGCCACCCTCTATATGGTCTCAAACGCTAACGGAACGCAGTTCCACACGCATAAGATATCGAACTTTGTCCAGACTGACGTGCAGCACCGAGGGCCCAACTCAACGACTGTCAACGGCACGTTCACCGTTACCCTGCAAGAAGAACCCATCAACGACGTCAGGGGCTACATCCATATCATTAACGACAAGATAGAGTTCTGGGTTGACCCGGTCGCGACTGACAACCACTTTGGGCCAACGGCCATTACGGGCATAGTCTTTGAGCCAGAAAAGATGCGGGAGACGAAGGGCGACCATGGCGGCAACGCGACGATGACATAGTGGACCAACAGCACTGAAAGCTGGTACTAGCCAGCGCCCCCTTTTTTGTCAAATCCTCTAGTAGCTAAAAATTAAAATACTCATTGCCAGCTAGGCATGACAGCTTGGGATGATGGGGAGAGTTACGCTTGGTCAGTCAGGGATAATGGTGCAGCAGGACAGCACCACGATAGCGCTCGACCCTTCACATCCAGTCGACTGCGATTTCACCTTTGTTTCGCACGCCCACGTGGATCACTTGCACAAGCGGGGCAGGAAAAAGATCAAGACGCAGGTGCTCGCGTCAAAGGAAACCGCGCTGATTGCCGGCGCAAGGGGCTATGAAATAGTCGACGCGGCGCAAGAGCACGACGGCTTTCAGCTGGTGGACACAGGCCACATCCTCGGCTCGCGCGGCCTGCTGGTTGGCGACGACGTCTATTACACAGGCGACATCTCGGTAAGGGAGAGGGCGTTCATGAAGGGCGCCAAGGTGCCCCATGCGAGGACCCTGATAATCGAGTCAACCTTTGGCAGGCCCGAATACGTCTTTCCCGCGCTTTCCGAAGTGACGCACAGGACTAACAAGATGATCTCTGAAATGTACGACCTTGGCAAGCCGGTAATCCTGATGGGCTACACGCTTGGCAAGGCGCAGCTGCTGACAAAGCTGTTTAGCCACTGGGACCCGATAATCCACGACTCGGTCGCCAAGATAAATTCTATCTATTCCGAGCTCGGGGTGGAACTTCCAGACATGGCTTATTCCGAG
>DATFDX010000097.1:0-4124 GCA_035251875.1 Nitrososphaera sp.
CACTAGGGGATTGCCGTTTGAATATTTATATTTGTATGCATGCGCGTGCGTGCTTGCAATGGTGGCAAGTATTGCCTGCAATTTTGATTTCAGAGGCAGCGTTCTCCTAGATTGTACTACTTTAAATGTATAGCAACTATATGATTCATGTTTATCAAAAACCATGACGATGCTAGATCTTGACTACAAACGCCGCGTCCTTGCGCTGAAGAAACAAAAGAACGCGGTGGTTCTGGCACACAACTACCAGCTGCCGGAAGTACAGGACGTAGCCGACTTTGTAGGCGATTCTCTTGCGCTTTCAAAGAATGCGGCCGCGACAGACGCGGACGTTATCGTGTTTTGCGGGGTCCACTTTATGGCCGAGACAGCTTCGATACTGTGCCCGGAGAAGAAGGTCCTGATACCTGACTTGGAGGCCGGATGCTCGCTTGCATCGACAATTAATGCTCATGAGCTGCAGGCGTGGAAGGCAGAGCACCCAGACGCCGTGGTGGTGAGCTATGTCAACACTGCTGCAGACGTCAAGGCGCTGTCAGACTATTGCTGCACTTCTTCAAACGCGGTAAAGGTTGTAAACAGCATACCGCGCGACCGAGAAGTACTGTTCCTGCCGGACCTGTTCCTGGGCTCGTACGTCGCAGAAGTGACAAAGAGAAAGAACATGTACATATGGCCGGGCGAATGCCACGTGCACGCCGGCATAAAGGCAGAGGACATCAACAAGATGCTTGCAACGTTCAAAAACGCCGACTTTCTAGTTCACCCGGAATGCAGCTGCACTTCATCGACGATGTACCACATGTCAAAGGGCGATTTGGCAAAGACGGGCCACATACTGTCGACTGAGGGCATGATGAAGCACGCCCGGACATCTGACGCAAAGCAGTTTGTAGTCGCGACAGAAACAGGCATACTGTACAGAATGCAGAAGGAAAACCCGGGCAAAGAATTTGTCCCGATAAAGCAGGACGCGGTGTGCAAGTACATGAAAAAGATCACGCTGGAAAAGGTGTACAACTCGCTTGCCCACAACGTCTACGAGGTAAAGGTGCCAAAGGACGTTGCTGACAAAGCGCGGATTGCAATAGACCGGATGCTGTCTATCTCGTAATTTCCAGGCTAAAGTCGACTGCTTTAGGCGAATGCGTTATGTAGCCAAGCGAAATGAAATCGGGCTTGGCCCGCGCATACTGCCTGATGTTATTTGCGTCGACGCCGCCAGAAATTTCTATTTTCACTTTTTTGCGCAATCCCATTTTCGCAATCTGTTTTATCGCGCCGGCGGCCTGCTTTGGGGTAAAGTTGTCCAGCATGACAACGTCGGCCCCTGCTGAAATAGCCGCCAGTACTTCTTTCATGTTTTTTGCCTCGCACTCTACCTTGATGAACGAACCTATGCTCTTCTTGGCAAGCCCGACGCACTTTTCTGGCATGCCGGCAAGCGCAAGGTGGTTATCCTTTATCAGAACCATGTCGTCAAGCCGCATCCTGTGGGCGCCTCCTCCGCCTGCAACCACAGCCTTTTTGTCAAAATAGCGCAAGCCCGGCGCCGTCTTGCGCGTCGCAAGCACCGTGACGCCTCTTGCAAGGCCGGCCATGCGCGCGGTCTCGGTGGCTATGCCACTCATCCTCATTATGATGTTGAGCGCGACCCGCTCTGCCTTTAGAATTGCGCGGGCGTTGCCCGACACCTTCATCACGACCCTGCCTTTTCCGACCCTTGATCCGTCCTTGGCCATAATCTTGGTTGCGCAGCCGCAAATATCAAAGAACATGGCGGCTTCTTCAAGGCCGCACGCTATTGCCGGCCCGGACTTGCACACGATTTCAGCCTCGGAAAAGAGGTTTTCTGGAATTATGCTGTTGCTTGTAATGTCGCCAGAGCCAACGTCTTCCTGCAAAAAGTTTGCAAGCATTTCCCTGACGTTGAGAAATGTCTGCAGGTCCTGCAATCTAGGATACCTTCAGGGCGTACTTGTTGGGGGTGGTGATGTCCAGCGTCTTGGCGACCTGTGACTTGGCAGGTTCGAAAACCAGTATGATGCCGGACCAGTCTGGGCTCAGGTCAGTTGACTTGCAGTTTGGGCACACCTTGCCAGAGGTTACGGTCTTGCACTTTCTGCACGCCTTTTCCTTGGCCAACTACTTTTTCTCTCCCTTCTTTTCCTTTGGAGCCGCCGGCTTTTCGGTCTGCTTCTCCTTCTCGCCGCCCTTTGCCTTCTTGATCTCTTCTGCAATCCACTCCACAGCGCCGAGGAACGGCTGCCTACACGTTATGCCTATCTTGCCCATGCCTGCCCCCTTGCCAAGGCTGACTGCCGTGATCCTTGCCCTCAGCTTCGACCCTATCTTGAGCGACCTGGCCGTCTGGTTAGCGACAATGACTCCCTGCTTGACGTCGCTCTTCAGGTAGTCGTCGGTGATCTGGGACAGGTGCAAGAGCGCGTCGGTCGGGCCTATTCTGACAAACGCGCCGAAGTCTGTGATCTCTACAACCTCTCCCTCCACTATTTCCTGGAGCTTTGGGTAGAACGTAAGCGCCTTGAACGTGACTTTGTGGTAGGTCGCGCCGTCGCCGGCGACCAGCTTGCCGACTGAGCTTGTGTCGGCGTCGGTTATCATGATGACATAGCCAACGTCCGGGCTTATCATGCTCTCGTATTTTTCCTTGAGTATCTGGATGGCGGCGTCCTTGAGAGAATGGGTCAGCCGGTTTGGCGGAATTCTGACAACGTCACTCATGTGCACTATGGCAAACATAATACACGCACAATTGATCGGGAGGTCATTATGAACTTTTGCCTTATAAGGCGCCTACGTTCTGGCAGGGAGCTCGCACTTTACCGACGAGTCTGTGACCTCAAAGCTGGCGTTTAGCCCAAGGGTGTGTTTCAGGCCCGCTCGGAAATAGCCTTCCAGAAATCGCGAGCCTTTCTTGCCCAGCCTGTGGCGCACCACTATGACCATGACTCCGCCGGGCATCTGCTTTTCGTCGTATGTCCCCAGGTGGCCGTACCTGCAGATCACCTTTTCAATGTATTCCATGATAGCGCGTTCGGTCACCTCCTTTTTCCAGAACATGACAGTGTCTGAAAGCACCGTCTGTCCAAGCTTTAGGCCCATCTGGTAAAGCTCGTCTTCCTCGAGCTTGTCCATGAGGGAGGTCAAGAACTCGCGGTTTACCACCACCATGTCTATCTTTGAAAGGTAGCGGGTGAACTCGGAATACCTGCGCAGCACGGTGCCCACGAGCGCGTTCACCGAGATGCCCATGCGATCTGCCTCTTCGTCGAGCACTCTCAGGACGTCGTTCTCGAACCTGAACGACCTGGTAATCGAAGTGCGCGCGTCCTCTTCTAGCACTGGCATCGCTATCTAGAACACGGTATCTCGTTTAAGGAGCACGATTCTGTGTTATAATAGAGTGTTATGTAGCAACCTGCAGTACAGTGTAACACTTTTGTGCGCGATGTAGACGTGGGGCTTAAATGAAATCCACACAAAGCGCTGGCAATGAGCTACAAACTTGCGTCAGAACAGGCAGAAGTCTGCTCACTATGCAACAGTACGTCGATTGTTTTCGACTCTGAAACGAGCGAGGCCATCTGCTCTTCTTGCGGCATGGTTGTCAAGGACAACATCGAGTCGATGGGTCCGGAATGGAGATCGTACTCTGGCGAGGACATTGAAAGCAAGAGCAGGACCGGCATGCCATCTTCACTTGCATTCCACGACATGGGGCTATCAACATTCATCTCGTATTCAAACGTTGACGCAAACGGCGTCGCGATAAGCGCGGAGCAGAGGAGCAAAGTGCAGAGGATGCGCCGGTGGAACAAGATCTCGAGCAACAACCGCAGCTACCACCGTAACCTGAAGAACGCGTTTGCTATCTTAAGCACAATAAAGGACAAGCTGTCGCTCAGCGACACGCTCATTGAAAAGGCGGCGTACAACTACAGGAAGGCACTTGACAAAAAGATAATCAAGGGCAGGTCGATCAGGGCCCTGATAGTAGCCTCTGTATATGCTTCATGCAGGGACCTGGCGGTGCCCCGAACTCTGGAGGAGATATCAGTCGCTGCAAACACCGACGCGATATTTGCAGGCAAGTGCTACAG
>DATFDX010000098.1:0-4778 GCA_035251875.1 Nitrososphaera sp.
AGTGCAACAATAAATCGCTAGCGATACGTTTGTCAAATAATTAACTTCAGCTGTTAAATAATTCCTTGAGAAAAGCGGGTTATTTAACAAAGCCCGTCCATCTGAAGATTTATTTATCTTCTTACAGTCCTATCAATTCGCGATGGCAACAGCCCGAGGCAAGACAATAATCGAGGTCACGGTAGTTGGCCCGGACAGGAAAGGGGTTGTTGCTGACATTACCAACTTTATCTTCAAGAACGGCGGCAACATTGAAAAGGTAAACCAGAACGTCGTCCGCGGACTCTTTGGCATGCAGCTCGAAGCGTCGTTCGCGGAAATCGAAAGGAAACAGCTTGACGACGGCCTGAAGCAATTATCCAAAAAGATGTCTATGGAGATCAAGGTCCACTACCAGGAGCCTAACAGGCTGCAGAACGTCGCGATCTTTGTGAGCAAAGAGCCACACTGCATTGCGAAAATACTGGACGCCAAAAGCAAGGGGGAGATAAAGGCCAACATCCCAGTCATAATCGGAAGCGACACTACGCTCAAGCCTATGGCAGACGCGGCCGGCATACCATTCCATGCGGTGGTCCATGCCGACCAGGCAGAGGCGGAGAACAAGATCCTGCAGCTGATTGATCAGTATAACGTCGACCTGATAGTCCTTGCAAGGTACATGCGCATCCTGACGCCAAACTTTGTCTGGCGCTACCCGAACAGGATAATCAACATCCACCCGTCGCTCCTGCCGGCGTTCCCCGGCGCGTACGCGTACGTGCAGGCGTACGAGCGGGGCGCAAAAATAGTGGGGTGCACCGCCCACTTTGTCACCGAAGATCTCGATCAGGGGCCGATCATCAGCCAAGAGTCGTTCAAGGTGGCAAAGAGCGACACGCTTGACACAATCAAGAAAAAGGGCCAGGAGATGGAGGCGGCGACCCTGCTTGAGGCAGTGAGGCTTTATCTGGAAAACAAGCTCGAAGTGTACTGGGGCAAGGTCTACGCCAAAGACGATCAGAAAACCAAAAAGTAGTTAATGCGGCCAGGTGTGCTTTTGCATATGTCGGTGCCTGTATTTGGCATGAGCGAGCACGACTTTGAAGCCGCGATCAAAAAGACAAAGAGGGCGATAATCCCCGTGGGCTCGCTCGAGCAGCACGGCAGCCACCTGCCCGTGTCGACCGACTCGCTCATAGCAGAGTACGTTGCAAGGCTGGCCGCGGAGAAGGTCGGCGCGTTCGTGCTGCCGGTGATTTCGTACGGAGTTTCATTCGAGCACAGGCCGATGTTCAACGTGTCGCTCCGCAACTCTACGCTTTCGACCATGATCCGCGACGCGTGCATTTCGCTTGCAGAAAACCGGATAATGGAAATAATCATCTTAAACGGCCACCATGGCAATATGGGCGCTCTGCAACATATCACACAGGATCTCCACGCCAGGCTGCCAAGGGGCACCCGGGTGCACACCATCCACTACTGGCACATGATGAAGGGCGAGTTTGACCACGCCGGAGAAGTCGAGACCTCGCTCGTGCTTGCTATAGCGCCGGAACTTGTCAGGATGGACAGGGCGGCGCCAAACTCTAAGAAACTGTCAAAGTCAAAGGCGTACAACACCAATGCCCCCGGCTCATTTCCGAAAATAACGGGCAACGGGGTGTGGGGGGACCCGAGGAAGGCGACTGCCGCAAAGGGAGAAAAGTGGATCCAGGAGATCATTGTGGGCCTTGCCAAGACTATTGCCTAGCTTGCATGAAAAATTGTGCGTTGCCGCAGTTTAACTTTAATATATGCCTACATTGCGCTTACCTGTAGATATATGTCTGTAGATATGGCCGTAAAGGTTCTCGATGAGAGCCTTGGAAAAGTTGTGCTTATCAAATTGAAGGGTGGCAAAGTGATCAGGGGTAGCCTCCACGGTTTCGATCAACACATGAACCTGTTGCTTGAAGACTCGGTCGAAATCCTGGAAGAAGGCAAGTCAAACGACCTTGGAACCATCGTTGTCAGGGGCGACAACGTGGTGATCATTTCGCCCCCGCCAAAGTAGCTGCAAAGGAGAGTTTGAGAAATGACTAAAGGCACTACTTCGATGGGCAAGTTCACCCGCAAAAAGACACACATACGGTGCAGAAGGTGCGGCCACAACTCGTTCCACAAGCGCGGCAAGCAATGCTCAAAGTGCGGCTACCCTGACCCGAAGATGCGCAAGTACGCTTGGATTAAGCGGCAGGTCATCTGATACAAACAGAAAGCTTTTCTTCTAGCGTCGCGCAAGGCAATCCATAATGTCCGCGGAAATTGCCGTTATCGCCGGCACTTCTGTCGCCGGCGCGATATCGGCTGCATTCCTTGAGAGGCTGTCCAAGTTAAAGGGCGGCAAAAAGCAGCCAAAATCTACCGGCGCCGCCAGGGCCGAATTACTGTCATTATTGTTTGAGAAGAACCTTGCTTCAGAGGCGATAACCCGTGTCTACGAGGCTTCACAGGAAGGCAGGATTGACAGGCTGGAGCGCGACAGGCTGCTGCTAAAGTACAAACAACAACTCGACTCTCTCAACCTGAGGATCGCCGGCCTGCAGCCGGTGGCCGACATGGCCGACCTGACAGAGCTGCGCAACAACCTGGTGTCCCTCCTTGAGAACAAGATTTCCGCGCTCGACCAAAAGATTCTGGACATGAGGTCCGGCGTCCCTCACGACGCCGTCGACGCAAGGGTGCAAAAGATAATCGCCGAGGCTGCAAAGGTCCAGTCTGCGCCGGTTGAGCAAAAGCCCTTCAAGGCCGAGGAAAAGAGCATCGACCAGCTTCAAAAAGAGATAATGCAGGCCCTCCAGCGCCTAGAGCAAGTAGAGATAGATAAGGACTAGGCTACAACGGCAAGCGCTTTTGGGAACACATTAAATATCGCCGGCAGAATACCTGCACGCTCGCCGTCTACCATGACCGTCACCTTTCTTTCCCTTGGCTTTATCGCCACCCTCTTTGCCTTTGAGTACAGTATGTTGTCTCTGCCGTCGTAGCTGCCGGTCCTGATGTTTGCCAGCTCGCCGAGCATCTTCAGGCTGCCAGAGTCCTTCATGACTACAAGATCTAGCAGGCCGTCAGACATGCTGGCCTCCGGCGCCACCGCGAATCCGCCTCCAAGAAATTTGCCGTTGGCGACCACACCCATCGTCATGCCGACGGACTTTTTGCGCCCGTCTATAAACAGGTCGCAAAAGTTGCTCTCATAAGACGGCACCGTAGAGATGATAGCCGCCACTGTAGACACCAGCCTGCTTTTCACCTTTCTTCTTACCTTCTTTGATCTGTCAATGATCTCGGCCCCGACGCCCATCTCTGCAGCGTTCAGGAAAATCCGGGGCGGCAGACACGAGCCGTCGCTCTGGTTTGTAGCCGAGATCGCTATCACGTCAATCTTTGCCGGCGACCCCATGACAAAATTCTGGCAGCTTTCTACCACGCCGGCCGGCAGACCGAGCGACTTTGCTATAAGGTTTCTCGTGCCGCACGGGACCACGCCCATCACCGCGTCGGGGTTTATCGGCCTGAGCTTTGAGCCGTGCGCGCCGGTCGTTTCTTCAAAAAAGCCGTTTGCGACCTCGTTTACCGTCCCGTCGCCCCCTACGGCGATGATACTGCCAAATCCCCTGCGCAGCAGATCCCTGGCAAGGACAGTCCCGTTTCCATGCTTCTTGCTGAAGACAACCCTGACGCCACTCCCAAAAATCTTCTCCATTTCTGCATGGATCTGATCCCAGTTCCTGCCGGTCATACCGCCATGCGAGTTTGGGTTGACAATCAGGGCAATGTCAAGCGCCCCGCGCTTGCCGCGCGCCTGTACGCCGGCGTTCTTCAACAATAGAATACATGAAAGACATTGCTCATAAGGATAAATAGAAAAAAAGAAAAGAGGCTTACTTCTTTAGCCCCTGAGTTGTCGGAATTCCGTCCATCATGCCTTGCAGTGAACTAGTGATAGTGAGAAAGTGCAAGCCTTTTTGCGTGGTCTTGTAGATCTGTTCCCCCTTGTCGTATGCCAGCAGCTCGTTTTCTTCAAGCACGGCGAGGTACTCTTTCAACTGTGCGTAAGAGAGGAACGCCCTGTACATTATCTTGGTCTTGGTTGTGCCGCCAGTAGCCGACTCCAGAATTCGCGAAGCGATTTCGGTTCTGCTTCTATATTTCATTGTTCTTGCTCTTTCTATAAGCATCCGTCTATATAAGAAAGCAGTGGATAATCTGCTGTAATTTTATTCGGTAGTCCGGGTTCCAGAAAAGCAAATTAGTGCGTGGAAATCCCACATAACCAGCAATTGGCAGCCAAGATAATCGACGGCAAGGTAGTCTCTGCGGACGTAAAGGCCCGGGTGAAAAAGGCGGTCGACGAGCTAAAGGCCGGAGGCGTGCAGCCGTGCCTTGCCACCGTGCTTGTCGGCGACGACCCTGCGTCTGGCACCTATGTCAGCAACAAGCAAAAGGACGCCAAGGAAGTCGGCATAGTGACCCGGGACCACAGGCTTGCGGCCGCCTTTACGCAAAAGGAACTGGTAGAGCTGGTGCACCTGCTGAACAACGACCCTGCGGTGCATGGCATCCTGGTGCAGCTGCCGCTCCCATCTCACATCAACGAGTTTGCGGTAATCAATTCCCTCAGCCCGCTCAAGGACGTCGACGGGCTGACTCCGTACAACGCCGGCATGCTGCAAAACGGGATGGCGCTCCTGAAGCCCTGCACGCCATCCGGCGTGATGGAGCTGCTCGACTATTATGAAATAGACGCTTCA
>DATFDX010000099.1:0-10904 GCA_035251875.1 Nitrososphaera sp.
ATGTGAGCAACCGCTGCAGATATCGCGCCAACAATCTGCGAGCCGATATAGCCGGCGCCGTTCTTCACGTTGATGTTCTTTGTCACCATCATTGCTATCGTGACTGCGGGGTTGATGTGGGCACCAGAGATGTGGCCAAACGCGTAGATCATGATGCCTATGGCGGCGCCGTGGCCGGCAGAAATCATGATGATGCCTTCAATTGTCAATTCGGTGCCAAATAGTACAGCAGCCATCGTAACTGATAATGGACCAAAGAATACAAGTGCAAAAGTTGCTATTGCTTCAGCAAGCCAAGCTCGCGGATTTATCAATACATGCCATTAGCCCTAGGGTTTCTATATAAAAGCATCGAATGCTAGCCGAACCACTGCTCAAGGGACTGGCTGCGGTTCGCCGCCGCCTTTTGCATCTTGTCCAGAGTGCTACTCACCCTGTCTGCAGAGAAGCTCTTGTCGACGCAGAGAAAATCGAGCACCTTTTCGCGGTTGACCTCTCCAAACTCTATCTTGTCAACCTTTGGCACCTCTGGAGCAAGAAAGATGTTCCGTATTTCCTGGTACGGCACTTCTGGCAGCAGGTGCTTGATTTTTTCAACATTTTCGAGCTTGCCATTTTCCTTTATCAGCTTCAGCGCGGTCTTGGGCCCGATGCCGGAAAAGCCGCCAGGGTTGAAATCGGTGCCTATCAGTATGCCGACGTCAACCAGCTGCTCGTGTGTCAGGCCAACTTCCTGCAATACCTTGTCATGCTCAAATATTTCCGGCTCGACGTCGACGTAGACGTTGCGGTTTGGCACCTTGCGCTTGCCACTGATGGCCAGGTTGCGCACCAGTTTTTTTGCGCCAAAAAGTATCGAATCATAATCCTGGCTTGCAGCCGCAAATGCCAAATCGTGCCTTGTCAGGTACGCGGCCGCCGCTTCTCCATCAGAGGGCGCCTGGATGTATGGGATGCCGAGGTGAGAAAGCAGCTTTTTTGACTCCTCGACCATCTTGTCAGTCAGTATGGACGTCCGTTTGCCGTACTTTTGCGCGTCTTCCATCCTGCCTTCTTCAATTGCAAGCTGGTACTTTTCTGTGGCCTCTTTCTTCAGCTTGCTCCTCCTCTGTATCTCTACCATTTTCAGCTCGTTTGCCTTGCCGTCGAAAACATAGACCGGCTTGATATCCTCCGTCAGAAAGTTCGTGCTCCTGTAGAACAGGCCGCTCAGGTGGCTGGTTATCTCGCCTCTGCTGTTTGCCAGAGGCTCGCCGCTCGGCCCCCTGATGATGCTGAGGAACTGGTAGATTGTGTTGTACGCGTCGATGGCGACTACCTTGCCAGCAAGCTCTTGCAGCTTTAGCGGGACAGGCGTGACAAGAGGCTTGAGGTCTAGGCCCACGCCTTAGGTGGCGCCATGAAAACTTTTAACTCTTCCTTATTGCTTGTATGTTTTCAGTGTCTGGGCTATCCACTCGACGTCCTCTTTTGTCTTTGCCATCCGCCCGATCTTGATGCAGTCGCGTATGTCCTTTGACTTCAGTTTCGTCCACACCGCTTCGGCTATGGTCGAGGCGACTTCCGCCGGCACTCCTTCGCGGCCAAGTATGTGGGTGCACACCTCTTGGAACGAGCCAAAAGAGTACTGTTTGAAGTGGAGCACCACGAACCTTGACAAAAGCGGGGTGAGCATTCTGTCGGTGCCGTTGCTGGTTGCAAAGACCCACGTCTTTAGCTGCGTGTTGCGCGTCTTTTGGAATTTCGTTTCTGAAACGATGCCGGTCTCCATCAGGCTAAGCAATGCAGTCTGATCCTTCATCGGCATGTGCTCTATTTCGTCGACGATAAGGTAGCGCGGCCTTTTTTCAAACAAATAGTCGATCATGCCGGATTTCGTGCTGTGGCTCCCGAGGGTGAAATAAGAGCGCTCGAGCTTCATGCATTCCAGCATGAACAGCGTCTTGGCAGAGGCCGGCGGCCCTACGAGCAGGATGTGGACCGGCTTGTCCGAGGAGAGCGACATCTGGAACAGCTTTTTCACATCTTCATAGCCGACGATGCTGTCAAAGAGAGGCTCGGGTTTTGCCAGTTTCTCAACTACCGGCCCGCTTATGCGCTCTTCGTGCACGCCCACTGGCAGCTCGTCTTCTGTCACTGCATGTGATTGCCGCAGTTGGGTTTTAGATGTTCCTGCTAAATTGTAATGCCTACGAGCTGAAATTTTCTAGACTCTAGTTGAAGGATCGTATGGTCGCCATCACGTCTCCGCTCAGCTTGAGCGTGTAGGCCGCGGCGTCGTCTGAAGGAATCTTTGAGAGCTGGTCGAGGAACTGCGCCTTGTCCTTTCCGCGCTCGTACATGCCCCCAGACTCTTTGATGCAGAGGGGAAACTTTTGCATCTTCACTCCCTTTGAGCCGAGGTGCTTGATAAATCGCTGGTAGGCGCCAGCGTCGTACCAGTCCCAGTTACGTTCTGCGCAATACATTATCCAGACGTCTACCGTGTTCTGGAAGAATGCCTTTTGGCGCAGCTCTTCAAGCGTCATATGCCTAGAAATCTACCCTGCGCATCTTGCTTCCGCAGCGGGGGCACGCTCCGCCCTTGAACCTGTGGCCGCAGGCGATGCAGACATAGTTGATCCCGCCTCCTCCGCCTCCGCCCAGCATGCCGCCAAATCCCCCTCCACCGCCGCCACTCATTCCCATGCGGGCCATCGCGCGCTTGCGCATATAGTATGAAATGAACAAGAAAATTCCAATCGCAGGGATCAGGCCGTACCAGCCTAGGAAATATGTTAGAACTAGACTTAGGGCAAGGGAAGCCATTATCCACATCATCTGCTGACCCATCCAGTTCAAACAATGATCATTGGGATTGTTCTTTTATTAAGTTTTCCAGCTTCAGCACTGTAAAATGTAATTAACTACCTGTTGGCATAGCTAGCCGTTGCCCAAGCTGGCCGGCACGCCCTCCATTTTCATGCTGTGCGAGACATGCTTCTGGTGCGCGACGTACCTCGAAAAGACCAAGGTCGTTGACATGTGCCCGATATGCTCAGCAGCTATTCTGTCCAGCTTTCCGATAATGCCCGACGAGTCGTTCGTCTTTAGCTATGACGCAAAGCGCGGAGTAGAGCTGGACTTTGGCCGCCGGAAATGATCACACAGAATCTACTATCTTGATTTCCAGGCTGTTGCCGTTCCTGTCGTATGCCGCCAAGGTTTCGTCCTCATAGGGGTGGCTGATGATCATGGACACAAAGCCGGAAAAGTAGTTGAGGTCTTCAAGCGACGGCCGGTTCGAGCCGCCGGGATGGGAGTGCGCCGTGCCGATGTGCGGTATGGTGTACGGCAGGTCGTGGATCGCAAACCCCGAGTAAAAGGGGCCGCTTTCAGCGAAGGGCGGGATCACGAGACCGTCAACGATTATCGCGTCCTTTACGCTCCTGCCCTGCAGGATGAGTATCGCTTCGTTTGGGTGGTGCGTCTTGGACCACGTGATGATGCCGTCTGCAGCCTGCCTTGTAATGACGACATGCCTTTGCACCTTTTCACTTTTCTTGAACACTATAAAAAATCCTGCCTGCAACTTTTATTTTAACATTGGCAAACGCGTCGGCGTTCTACTAAATTATGTTATAGTAATTCATAGATATGGATAATAACCGGCTGGTGCATAGGAGTGGCAACTCGATGATGACGACATGTTACTAAAAAAAGAAAGCACCAACAAAATAATTCTCAGGAGGGGCGCAGTCGGCAACGACGGCGACGGCACGCCGCTCTTGATAAACGACAGGGGGGAGGCCTACCGGGTGAACGACACGGCAGTCTCGCTCTGGAACATGTGCAATGGCATCACCTTTGAAGACCTCTTTTTAGAAGTTCTCCGCATTTCAAGCGACAATGAAATCGAAGTGAAAAAGTCACTCGAGCAGATGATACAGCAGTTCCGGGATATTTCTGTCATTGAACTGCGCGACTAGCGCTGCCCGCATATCTGAAACGCAAACATGGCATAGCCCACTATTCTGCCGTTGCGCCGGTACGGGTAAAAGTTGTTCGTCTCCTTTGGCATCAGCTCGCGCTTTAGTGCAAGCGCGTCCTGCTTTGACATAGACACCTTGGCGAGCCGCTCGCCCAGGATGCTGGACCACTGCAGCTGCGGAAGAGAGTCCTTTTTGTTTGCAAACATTGCCACGACCCTGTTTAGGTTATCACGATCAAGCACTAGCATGTAGGTGCAGTCGTCCTTGTCGCCGAATGGATCCGGAAGGCAGTACGGGTCAAGGTGCACGTATTCCCGGAACCTATCGCGCAATTCATCCGCAAGGCCCGCCGCAATCGCAATGTCTGCCATGGATAACTTTCTCACTCCTTCAATGGAAGGTGAACCTGATGTCGCCAGCACGGGCTTTATTGCACCGGCATCACTATATAATTTTTCATTGTTTGCTGATAAAGGCATAAATTGCAATACCTATTCACAAAGACCGCCGGGGTACCCAAGCTAGGTAAGTCACGGTAGACCCTAAAAGGGGTCAGCCTCGAGATCAAAGGTGCAGGGTATGACGCGCTAGCTGATGTCCTTCGGGACTCGAGGGTTCGAGTCCCTCTCCCGGCGCTTTATGGCCAAGGAAGTTCAATACGAGATTGGCAATTATCGGCGCTCTGCAGTTGACACCATAGTATCCCTAAGATACTTTAAAAGAACATCCCGGTCCTGGACGTGGAAGTATTCTTTCATTGCTTGGATGGTGGAGTCATCAAAAGCCACCTTGTTCTGCTCTTCTTTGCTAGGGTCTACGTGTGCCACGCTCTTGAGAGAAGGCAACTGATGAGGGATATGGCACGATATTTCATAATGATATGCATGTAACAATTTGTTGTGACAATCAGGTCTTTTTTGGCTGTTCATGCTGGAATTATCTGCATGCCCGAGCCCGTTACTGATTCGTGATACTATTATTATGCAATGCCCTCCACAAGAACAGAAGCACGGGCATTGCAATCGAGCAGCAATTTTTAATAGCGCAACAAAGATGATCGTAAAGGCTTGGGCAATAGCGAAGACGGCGACGACGTGGAACTTGGCAGGCTATTGGGAATTGTTTCTGACAAGGGCTTGAAGGCCCTGGACCTGGTTGAACTGGACAGGCTACGGATCCTGCTCCAGGCAAAGGATTACGGGGACAATAAAAAGGCCAGCAAGTCAAAAGCAAAGCTTCTGAGACAGATCAATTCTGCATTCTACGATAGCCACAGGCCGCGGCGATTTCTGTAAAAGGAGCAGGCCATCCCCTAGCTGTGTGCATGAGGGTCATACGCCATAGCTCTAGGATGGCTGGTTCCTAGTATGGACCGCATCCCGCGAGGGTGACCCACTCCCTGATAGCCATTGCGATCCGTCGGTTATCTGACTTTGCTGACATTCGAACAGAAGTTAGTAGAAATCCCTGTGCAGGTGGGTGGCCGGTGCGCAAGCCGAAACCTGCGTATACCTGCAACTTTCCCCACACAGGGATCATCCTATGGACAACAAAATATTTAACAGCTGCAGCGCGTCTCGAGTTGCAGAAGCCTTTTATCAGATCGCAAGCGACGGAGCTCATGAAGATCTTTTGCGCTCACTGCAAGTCAAATGCGGCTGAAATATTCCAGGTTAACGGGGACTATTGTCTGAACTGCTGGCAGGAAATAACGCACACTTCTCCCTAGAGCCTACAGATAGACAAATCATCAACGACCCTTTTATCTCCGCCATTGAAAAAATGAACCAGGTCGCAAGACCGAAAAGCCTCAGATGTAAACCCGTAATCGCATGACCGCCCTGCCAACGGTTCAGTGCTAGAGCCCTTTTCTGGCAGGGCGATTTTATGATGGACAGAGAAGGTGCTTTTTCGTGCGCTAATCACGTTAGCTAAGAATCTTCTATTGTTACGTTGCGTTTTGTTTATAGGAATGGATTGTCCGATGTTGGATACATAAATGAAGTTGGCTCTCAAACTTGATAAACTGTACTGCTGCGAGCGGTGCCACGCCGTGTTTCTTTTCCAGTCAGACGTGGAGGATCACGCCCGCATGTGCGGCCACCGGCAGATTCGCGAAATGAACCTCCCCTAAAGCCTTATGACGTTCTTGGCCGCGAACCTGACGTCCTCTGGTTTTATTGTCTTCCTACCCGCGTGCACCGACAGGTCGACTGCCTGTTTGGCAATCCTCTCTGCAACCTCTTCAAGCACTTTTCTCAACTCGTCTGCTGCGTCGTCGCTAACCCGCTCTGCGCCAGACTTTTTCATGACGCGGTACATTGCGGCTAGGCCAAACTCTGGACCCGAAGACATGCAGTTACCTGCCAGACACCACGTTAAAAGTTTATTTTCCGTTTGCAGGTCTCCACAGACATTGCTCTTTGACGCCCACGTCCACCTCACAGACAACGAGTATTCGGGCTACATACAGCAAGTCATCGTCTGCCTGCGGGCAATGAAAATAGTCGCGTGCTCTGTCACCGTCGACGTCGAAACGACTGCAAGGAGCTTCCAACTCTTTGGTTCAGAGAGCGACGTCATCAGGCAGTTTGTGGGGATACACCCTGAAGCCGCGGCAAGGGCCGACCTCGACAAGTTCAAGGAGATCTTTCTGGCAAACCTGCAGTCGGTAGACGGCGTCGGCGAGATCGGGCTTGACGGCACCTACGACGTGCCGTATGAGCGGCAAAAGCAGGTCTTTAACGCGATGCTCGCGCTTGCAGAGTCTGAAAAAAAGCCGGTGTCGATTCATTCGCGGAAGGCGCTTGACGACATACTGGAGATGCTGCCGTCATACAGGATCAGAGGTGTGCTATTGCACTGGTTTGCAGGCAGCAAGAAGCAGCTGGCAAAGTCGATGGACATGGGGCTGTACGTGTCGTACGGCCCGGCGATGGTGTATTCAGAGGACAAAAAGGTGCTCTTGAAAAACACTGACAGGAACCTGTTCCTTGTTGAAACCGACGGGCCTGTCAGATATGCTAGATGCTTCGAGAACCTGCCCGCCGTTTCCAGCGCGTTCCTTGTGAGCGTAGTAGCGTCTGCGGCCCACACGCTTGGCCTGACCTACGAGGAAACCACCCATCTGCTGGAGCAGAATTCCAAAGCCTACCTTTCAGGCGCATAACAAAGATAAAATATCCTTGAAATCGCCTTCCATAATGGATGAATAGGATAAAGCGCATCTCAACAGAGCTCTTGCAAAAGCACCCAGACAAGTTTGGGCTAGAGTTTGATGTTAACAAAAAGTCTCTCAACGATCTGGCAATCGTCAGGTCCAAAGTGCTGAGGAACGAGCTGGCCGGCTACATCACTTCCCACCTGCGCAAGGAGGCAGCGCAGGAAAAGGCCGCCATGGCAGCCGCAGCCGGGGAGACTGAAGAAGAGCAAGAGACTGAAGAAGCTGAAGAATGATAACGATAAGGCTGCTTGGGGGAGCCAAAAGGGCAGTTGGCAAGCCCGAAGTCGATTTTGACAGGCCGAGCGCTTCTGTCGCGGAAATTCTGCAGTTTTTGACCGGCATTTCATCTGACGCGCGTCTTTTGCAGCCAAACAACCTGATAGTCGCGGTAAACGGCGTTGACTCTGCTTCGCTTCAGGGGCAGGGCACGGTGGCAAAGAGCGGCGACACTGTCACAGTCGTCACCGTGGTCCACGGCGGGGCGGATTATGACCTTGACGGCAACCATGTGTCAATCATCGGGGTGCAAAAGATCGCAGAAGACGCCGGGAAACTTGTCGACAGACTGCGCGCCCAGCATGGCGGCGTGTCGATACAGGCGGTGGATGCAGGCGCGGTGTACGGAACCGGCCACGTGCTAGGGGTCCTCAGGGTGGCGCTTGAAGCTGAAAAGAGAAAGATCATGCTAGCAAACAAGCGCGAGGCGGAACTCTTGCTAAGACTTGCGTGCACCGACCGGATTTCAGAGGCCATGAACAGGGCCGGTCTGAAAAAGGGCGCGCCCGGCTGCTTTATCGCGTTTTCCAAAGACGGCGAAGCGCTGCACAGGTTTTCCACCCAAATAGCGAGCGAGTTTAAGGTTGACGATTCTGTCTTAGAGCACGGCAGGGAAAAAAGGGTCCGTCTGGCCGGCGCGCTGGGCATGAATGCCAAGTATGACGACGGCGAATTTCTGCAATACCTTCTTGAAAGGGCCGCGATACTGGTAAAATGATCACCCGCGCTTTTCGATTACAGAACTGAACGTCTGATCCGGCCTGATCACCGATATGCCCGCCTGGCCGCCGAGTATCTGGACAAGGACGACCCAGCCGGGATTTTCAAGATCGACTTTGCTCTCGATTTCGCCTGCGACTGCCTTTATCACGTCAATTGACTCGAGCGGGCTGTGCCTTTTCTCGACCGTTATCCTGAAGCTGTCCTTGCCGATCCTGCCTGCAAGCTCTTTCACCGCTCTCTTGATGGCGTCAAGTTCGGTGGGGACGACAACCTCTATCGGCAACACGCGCAGGATGTAGCGCACCTGCCACGGCTCCGATGCCACGAGCTCTTTCAAACTGTCGACCACTTCAAGCGGATCGAGCTTGGTCTCTGCAAGCAGTAGCCCCTTGATCTCGGTGATCTCGGCTTCGGCCTCTTGATCGCCAAACATGTCAAGCAGGTCCAGGATTTCGTCCTGAGCCTCTTCCTCCCTGAACCGGGAGGTGGAAACTATGAGGTTAAACCCGCCCAAGAGTCTCCAGAACCTCTTTTGATTTTATGGCCCCTTCACGCAGGATCCTGGGCTTGCCGGTAATGTCTACTATGGTGGACTCGACTCCCTTGACGGGGCCGCCGTCCAGCAGCGCGTCGTATCCGTCCAGCAAAGAGTCCAACACTTCCTGCGCGCTTTTCAACGGCCTGCCACCAGACGGGTTTGCGCTCGTGCCGACAATATATCTGCAGTGCCTGAGAAGCGACAGGATGCATTCGTTTGCCGGGACGCGCACCGCCAGTCTGTTGCCGCCCGCAGTGACCCTGCGAGATATCTTGTGATCGACAATCGGCGCCACTATGGTGAGGACGCCGGGCCAGTACTTTTCTGCAAGAGTCCTGCCAGCGCCGCCAAGCGAAACTATTTTTTCAGCGTCCACTATGCTGTATGCCAGAACCGGGAGCGGCTTTTTCTCGTCGCGCCCCTTTATCGCAAATATTCTGCCAACTGCAGAATCGCTGTAAGGGTCGCAGCCGATGCCATAGATGGTGTCCGTTGGAAAGACGACCACTCCGCCACCCTTTACCACAGACGCGCACTTTGCCGCCGCGTCGCCTGAACAGCTGAAAACTTTTTCTTGCATTCTAGCCAAGCCTTACTATTGCCGCAACTTCTTTGGTGGCGGCCTTTTTCAATTCATCGCGGACTGCCTTTGAAACGTGCTCCGGGGCCGTCAGGCTTGAAAAGTCCATCAACTTCACCCCGTCAAGGATGTGCACCTGCGGGGCAAGGTCGTTGCCGTCGGCCACATGCTTTTTGAGCACCGCCTCTATCTTGCTGGCCACCTGCTCCGGCGAGCCGTTGAAAATGGCGGCGTTGTCCACAGAAAGCCTTACGCGGCCGTACTTGTCAAGCACCAGCACAGGCTGCTTCTTTGACTTCAGGAACAGCTTTTTCTTGCTCATCTCACATGCAAAGATGTGGTAGTTCTTCATGTCAAAGATGCGCTGCACGCCCTCGCTTATGCCGAAAAGCTCGCAGGCAAGCACGTGGGCCTCCTCCTCGTTTATCTCCTGCGCGTTTGCAGTGCCGATGTCCAATGAAACATTGCCCATCGCAGTCACGCGCAGCACCGACCGCTCGCTGATGTATTCTGACTGGATCGTGATTGATTCTGGCAGTGCGCCGCGCTCTAACGCTATTTGTTTCACCTGATCTGTCAGGGCGGAAATGTCTTCCGGCTTGGGGTTGGTGACTGTTTTCTCTGCCTCTTCGTGTATCATTGCCGCGGCGACGCCTATGGACGAAATGACTTCTGCGTGCTCGGCGATCTTCCACTGCAGCTGCAGCTTTTTTGCGACGTGCGGCACGAGCACCGAAGCGCCGCCCCCGCCGCCGATAAAGACAATACGCTCCTTTTTCAGCTTGTACTCCTTTATCATGGGCTCGACTATCTCGAGCACCTTTTTAGCGGAAATGTCAAGGATCATGGCGGCAGCCTGCTCCATCGTGGTGCCGAGCCTGCTCGCAAGGATTGAAAGCGCCATTTTTGCAGAAGCCTGGTTTGCCTTTGCATAGTCGCCTTCGGGCACGAGGCCAAGGGCGTTGGCGGCGCACGTGTTTGTGATTGCAAAGCGCCTGCCGCCTGACTCGATTGCGACATAGTCGATCGGGTCGCCATCCTTTGGCATGAACGTGATTATTTGACCGCCTTCAAGATCTTCCGGCGACGCAAAGCACGAATAGGGCAGGCCGGCGATGTGCGCGGACCTCGGGCCCACGTCGGTTATCTTTCTGCCGGACCACCGGACAAGCGAGCCTCCAGCGGCGCCGGCAACCCTGACGTCGAGCGACCGTATGCAAGTCGGATGCTGCATTATCGTGACGTAGCGGACCTCGGGCCTGCCATCCTTTATCACGCAGACGTTGGTTGAGGTGCCGCCAACCTCGATAAACACGCCGTCGATCACGCGCAGGTGCAATAGGGCACCGGCCACGCTTGCCGCCGGCCCAGACAATACAGTGATGATGGGCTTGCTCTGAAAGGTGGCCATGTCGGTGACTCCGCCGTCGCCCTTCATTATCAATACAGGCGCGGTGATCTTTTCGTTTCGCACGGCAGATTCGACAAACCTTGCCGTGCTGGTTGCCTTGGGCAGAATGCCTGCATTGATAGCGGCAGTGAGCGTCCTGATTTCAAGCCCGTAGATCCCGGTCAGCTCGTGGCCCGCGGTGG
>DATFDX010000100.1:0-4051 GCA_035251875.1 Nitrososphaera sp.
GGAGCCGACTGCATTCTTTTGATAAAGGCGGTGTTTGACCGCGACCTTGCGGAGTGCAGCATGGAAAAACTCGCCGAGTATGCGGCAAAGAAGGGGCTGCAGGTGCTAGTCGAAGTCCACACAGAGCAGGAATTCGCCGAAGTGCTGAAAGCAAAGCACACTCTTGTCGGCATCAACAACCGCAACCTCGAAAACCTCCAGGTGGACATTGCAAACACCGAGCGGCTGCTCGAAAAGCACGGCAAGGGCAAGAGTCTGATAATAAGCGAGAGCGGCATTTCAAAACCTGAGGACATACAGTACCTCTGGGGGGCCGGCGCAGACGCGTTCCTGGTAGGCACGAGCATAATGGAGACAGGCGACGTCGGCGCCAAGGTCGCCGAACTGTACCGCGCGCTCTGATTGCGAATCGCTTAATACCCCTTGCCACAGGATTTACTATCAACATATGCTGGGCAGTTATCCAGTAGGCGGCAAGTTCGGCAAGTACGGGGGCAAGTACATACCGGAGACGCTGGCTCCGGCAGTCGAGGAGCTGGAGTCTGCCTACGAGAAATACAGGAACGACCCAGACTTTCAAAAAGAGCTGACGTACTATCTTACCGAATACGCCGGCCGACCGACCCCGCTCTACTTTGCAAAGAACCTGACAGAGCGGGTCGGCGGCGCCAGGATATATCTAAAGCGCGAGGACCTCTTGCACGGCGGCGCCCACAAGACAAACAACACGCTCGGTCAGGCGCTGTTGGCAAAAAAGATGGGCAAAAAGAGGATAATCGCAGAGACCGGCGCGGGTCAGCACGGAGTCGGCACGGCTATTGCATGCGCGATGCTTGGGCTCCCTGCAGAAATTTACATGGGAGCAAAGGACCTCGAGCGGCAAAAGCTGAACGTCTTCCGGATGGAGCTCCTGGGCGCAAAGGTACATCCTGTCAATTCAGGCAGCAAGACACTAAAGGACGCGATAAATGAGGCAATCCGAGACTGGATCGCAAACGTAAAGACGACCTACTACCTCATCGGCTCGGTGGTAGGCCCGCACCCGTACCCGATGATGGTGAGGGATTTCCAGAGCGTCATTGGCCATGAAATAAAGCAGCAGATGCAGGAGCTGGAGGGCAGGCTTCCAAATGCAATAGTGGCGTGCGTAGGCGGCGGGAGCAACGCGATGGGCTCGTTCTACCCGTTCGTTGATGATGCCGGCGTCATGCTTTGCGGGGTGGAGGCAGGCGGCGAGGGCCTAAAGTCGGGCAAGCATTCGGCCACGCTTGCCGCCGGCTCTGAAGGGGTGCTGCACGGCATGTTCACCTACTTGCTGCAGGACGAGTGCGGGCAGGTGACAGAAACCCACAGCATATCGGCCGGCCTTGACTACCCTGGCGTGGGACCGGAGCACGCGATGCTGAAAGACGCAAAGCGCGCCAGGTATGCCTCGTCCACGGACGACGAGGCGGTGCAGGGCTTTCTCGCGCTTTCAAGGCTTGAAGGGATAATACCGGCGCTCGAGCCGGCGCACGCAATTTCACACGCGATGAAACTTGCAAAAGAGATGGACAAGGACGACATCATCGTGGTGACTCTTTCCGGGCGGGGCGACAAGGACGTGGAGGTTGTCCAGGACTACCTCGACAAGCAAGGCAGGAATAAGAAAAAACATGCCAAATAGGATTACTGAAAAATTCAACGAGCTGGCAAGAAAAGGCGAACGCGCGCTCATCTGCTACGTAGTCGCCGGCTATCCAGACGCGCCGACTTCGCAAAAAGTGATCGACTCTCTGGTGAAGGGCGGCGCAGACATTATCGAAATTGGAATCCCGTTTTCAGACCCAATAGCCGACGGTCCAACTATTCAGGCCGCTTCGCACAGCGCGCTTGAAAACGGCATTACGCCGGAAAAGGCGCTGCAGCTTGCAAAGGCCGTCAGGAAAAAATATCCTGAGCTGCCTCTGCTCGCAATGACGTACTTTAACATCCTTGTCCGGCCCGGCATAGAGAAATTCATGTCGCAGGCAAAGGCGAGCGGGATTGACGGCTTTATCCTCCCTGACGTGCCGGTGGAAGAGGCAGAGGCATATTCGGCCGCAGCCTCAAAACTCGGCCTTGCAACAGTCTTTCTAGCATCGCCTAACACCTCTCAGGCAAGGCTCCAAAAGATCGTGAACAGCAGCTCCGGGTTTCTGTACCTTGTCTCTGTCTACGGCATAACAGGCGCCCGCAAGTCGTTTGAAGATTACACGTTGAACGCAATAAAAAGCGTCAGGCAGGCTGCGGGCGGCAAGGTGCCGGTGGCGGTAGGCTTTGGCATAAGCGCGCCGGCGCACGTCAAGTTCATGATGAGCGCAGGAGCCGACGCGGTCATTGTCGGGAGCGCGATCATAGACAGGATGGCCAAGTCGACAGGCAAAAAGACGATGTCAGAACTGCAGGAATTCGCCAGGTCGATGAAGAAAGCCTGCAGGACGCGTTAACGTTACTGCTTGTTTTTAAAGTTGCAGTATTTTTCAACCAGAATTCCTCTTATCTAACATTCATACTATCTGTTATTATTTGATGTTTTGAACTATTGATCAAATGAGTCTTCTGATCGAAGAAGAACAAAAAGAGGAAGGAGTGCCGGTGTGTGGCGCAAACCTGTCGTCACCAGTAGTCGACACCGCTTACTACATCGACGAAGTCCACTACAGAATAGGAAACAGGATGTACATTGAGAATGCAGACTAAGAAAAACGCGCAGGTTCCAGAAGTCGAGGACGATCGGGATCTAGAGCTGGAGAACATAATAGGGAACCTGATGATAGCGCAATACCAGGTAGACAAGCTGCGCTCTAGGCTGAGCGAAAGGGTCGGAGGGTACGGCTCTGCTAGCAACAAGAAGGCGTCAGCGCACATTTTCAAGCACAACGACAAGTGGTACAAGATAACACTCCGGGTCGACGAGATGGCGATAAGCCAGCGCGACACAGCCGAAGAAATCAAGTAGTGTGCGCTAACTAACGCACCACCTTTTTTCTTATTATTATTCTGCCGTGACTATGCCTGAATTGTCCCTTGCAAACAGCATGTTGTTCAGAGTAACCTGAAACTTTGCGCCGCGGTGCTCCACGACAACTTCGATGTCGTCGAGCGAGTCGGATGCCTCTGCCCCTTCAAACTTTTTTATCAAGACGTGGATCGACTCGTGGGATATCAGGGCCTCGATGAAGGGCTCGATGTATTGAAAACTGCCGGCGCCGGCCTTGGCGTCCTGCGCAGATTGGATTATCAGCATGGTCTGTTTGTGGTAAGTGAAATATGCCGGCGACCCGTCTATTGCACACGCCAGCGCAAAATCGTTAATCATGACCGATCAGGATAGGCTGGATGAAAATTAATCCTTTTCACCGTACAGCAGTTTTAGCTCTTCAAAGCTCAACTTTGATCCAGATTCTAGTTTCTTCCTTGCTTCTTCCTTCACCTTGAAGAGAGCGTCGCTTGGCAGGCCGTAGCCGTACTCTTCGCGCTGTTTTTTCCTCATCTCTGACATCGCATCAAGCCGCGCGTTTATGACGTCAAACTGCTTTGCGATCTCGTCATACTTGCCCAGCTGCGTCTCGCGCTCTGGCGCCAGCTTTCTCTTTGCGTCATACAGTCTGTCAAGCTCGCCGTTTACTTCTGATAGCTTTTGTCTGAGGGAATCGCGCTCTTCGTCAAGCTGCCTTATGGCGCCGCCGATGCGCACAGATTCCTGCGTCAGCTGCGAGAACTGCTCCTTTATGGTGCGGGTGGCTTTGATGGCCTCCATCTTCATCGACGCTTCCTTTACCCTTGATAGGATCTCGTTCTTTTCGCGCTCGCTTCTGTAATCCTTGGCGTCTAAAAGCGCCTGGGTCTTTTGCACCGTGGCCTGCAGCTCATCTTCCTTTTCAGAAGGAAGCCGGGCCTCCATCATTGAAAGAAAGTTCTTTGACTGGGAGATCTTGTCGCTCACGAGCAAAAGCTCGGCGTTGTGCTTCTCAACCTCAGAGCGTATTTGCTTCAGCCTCTCGGTGTGGATGTCAAGAGCGCTTCTCTG
>DATFDX010000101.1:0-3570 GCA_035251875.1 Nitrososphaera sp.
CCGAGAGGGACGGCCTTAGCGACAGCGCCTTTGAAGTCGGGCAGGTGAGCACGGTCCAGGCTTCGGACTCGGAACTCAGCTTGCCGGACCTGTTTACCAAAGTGGACAAGTCGGTCGTGCAGATAACCGACAGCGACGAAACCGACCCGCTCGACTCCCGTCTTGGCTCGGGCTTTGTCTACGACACGAACGGACACATCATCACGAACAACCACGTGGTGAGCGGCGGTGGCAGGCTCGACGTGACCTTCCCAGACGGCACGGTCTACCGGGCCTCGCTGATCGGCTCTGACCCATTCACCGACCTTGCAGTCCTCTACTTGGAAGATGTGCCTCCAGAAAAGCTCGTGCCTCTGCCACTTGCCGACTCGTCTGCGATAAGAGTGGGCGAGCAAGTAGCCGCGATCGGCAACCCGTTTGGCCTCTCCGGCTCGATGAGCGCCGGCATAATCAGCGGCCTTGGCCGGCTCATACCCGCGCAGGAAGCCGGCGACTTTTCGATACCCGACGTTATACAGACAGACGCCCCTATCAACCCCGGCAACTCGGGCGGCCCGCTGCTCAACATGAGGGGCGAGGTGATAGGCATCAACTCTGCAATATTTTCGACCACCGGCCAGTTCGCCGGCGTGGGCTTTGCTATTCCGTCAAACACTATAGACAAGGTCGTGCCGTCGCTCATTACTTCCGGATCGTTCAAGCACCCGTGGCTTGGTGTGGCTGGCAGCGACATGACGCCCGGCATAGCCGACCGCCTTGGTCTTGAAGAGCCACGCGGATTTCTGGTGATGGAAGTGGTGGCAGGGAGCCCCGCGGAGCAGGCCGGTATAAGGGGAGGAGACGAGGACGCGACCATTGACGGCGTGCCAATAAAGCTCGGGGGCGACGTCATTGTCGGAGTAGACAACAAGACTGTAAGAAAGATCGACGACATACTGGTATACCTGCAGAGGGAAAAGGCAGTCGGCGACGAGCTCCAGCTTACCATCCTGCGCGACGGGCAGGAGATGCAGATCACCGCGCTGCTAGGGGCAAGGCCCAGCCAGCAAGAGTCGCCGTAATAAAATCGTTTATTAGTAATGGACGGCCTTCCAATAACGCCCTTGCTTGCAAGTCCCACCGTAGCCGAAATGCTCAACCGGGCCGTGGAATCTGAGATAGCAAAAGCCGAAGCGCACCAGCTGGTGGCTGGTTGCGCCACGGACATGCTGGTTGCAGCGGCCGGCAGGATACGGGACAGGACAAAACCCGGCGCAGTCACCTATTCCCGTAAAGTGTTCATCAACCTTGTCAACCTCTGCCGCGACACCTGCACCTACTGCACGTATAAGAAAGATCCGGGGGACCCGATGCTCTCAATGATGGACCCGCAGCAGGTCCTGGCGATAGCCAAGGCAGGCAGGAAATTTGGGTGCACGGAGGCGCTCTTTGTCACTGGCGAGCGCCCAGAGCAAAAGTACGGACAGGCAGCCGCGTGGCTCCGATCTTTTGGGCATTCATCGACCGTCGAATACATAAGGGAAATGAGCGAGCTGGTGCTTGAAAAGACCGGCCTTCTTCCGCACACCAACGCCGGCAGCCTGACAAAAAAAGAAATGTCGGCGCTGAAGGACACCAACGTGAGCCTGGGGGTGATGCTCGAAACGTTAAGCGAGCGGCTCATGGGCAAGGGGATGCCGCACGAAGACGCGCCGAGCAAGAACCCAAAGGTGAGGATAAAGACGCTTGAAAATGCGGGCGAGCTAAAGATACCGATGACGACCGGCCTTCTGGTAGGGATAGGCGAGACGCCGGAAGAGCTGGTCGATTCGCTGTTTGCAATAAAGCAGCTACACGAAAAACACGGCCACATACAGGAAGTGATAATGCAGAATTTCGCGCCCAAGCCAGAGACAGGCATGGCGCAGTTTCCGCCGGCGCCATCAGAATACTTTCTCCGGGCAGTTGCAATGGCGCGCATAATCATGCCGGAGATGAACGTGCAGGTGCCGCCAAACCTGAACCCTGACGTCTTTGGCCGCTACGTCGACGCCGGCATCAACGACTGGGGAGGGATATCGCCGGTCACAATCGACCACGTCAACCCGGAATTCCCGTGGCCTTCAATTCAGTCTGTGCAAAAGGTGACAGAAGGCAGGGGGCGAAGGCTGAGGGCAAGGCTCCCGTTATACCCGGAATTCCTCAAGGGTGGATTTATTACATCGGAGCGGCTTTTGCAGCAGATAAGCTTGATAGCCGACAGCTCGGGGCTTGTAAGGGAGGATTACAAAAATGATTGACTCACTTCTCAAGAGCGCCGACCCCGTGGTTGCGGCGGCGCTTGACCGCGCGCTGGCCGGCAAGGACATTTCCGTCGACGAAGCGATCGCGCTCTTTGATTCTACAGGGCTTGAAATGAACCTTGCAGTGACGGTCGCAGATGAGCTCCGCAGGAGGGCGGTGGGCGACAATGTCACCTACGTTGTCAACAGGAACATCAACTTTACAAACGTCTGCATAAAGCAGTGCGGCTTTTGCGCTTTCAGCAGGGACTTTCGCGAAGAGGAAGGCTACTTTCTGCCCACAGAAGAGATCGTAAAAAGGGCGCAGGAAGCGGCAGGGCTCGGCGCTACCGAAGTTTGCATACAGGCCGGCCTCCCGCCAAAGATGGATGGCCACCTCTACGCCGACATCTGCAGGGCCGTCAAGAAAGAGCTGCCTGGCATGCACATCCACGCATTTTCACCGGAGGAGGTGATGTACGGCGCGATAAGGTCAGAAACGCCGGTGCCGGAATACCTCAAGGTGCTGAAGGAGGCCGGCGTCGGGAGCCTGCCGGGGACGGCCGCCGAAATCCTAGACCAGAGCCTCCGCGACGTGATATCGCCGGGCAGGATCTCTGCGCAGGACTGGGTAGCAGTCATCAAGCAGGCGCACGCGCTTGGCATACCGACGACTTCGACAATAATGTACGGCCACGTAGAAACTTCGCGCCACAAGGCAGAGCACATTGCGCTCTTGCGAGAGATCCAGAAGGAGACGCACGGGTTCACAGAATTCGTGCCGCTCAGCTTTGTCCACACTGAAGCTCCGATGTACAGCCACGGCACGGTGCCAAACATCCGGCCCGGGGCGGACGCCAACGAAGTGATCAAGATGCACGCGGTAGCAAGGATAATGCTGAACAACCACATACCAAACATCCAGGTGTCGTGGGTCAAGGAAGGCGCAAGGATGTCGCAGCTCCTGCTTGCCGCCGGGGTAAACGACTTTGGAGGCACGCTGATAAACGAGAGCATCTCGACTGCGGCAGGCGCGCAGCACGGGCAGCTGATGAAGCCAAAAGAGATACGGCAGCTGATAAGGTCTGCCGGCAGGACACCCGCGCAACGCTCTACCACGTATCGGACACTGAAGGTTTTTTCAGACGAAAAAGAGGATCAGGGATCGGCGCTTGACAGCGCGGACGCCTCGCAGTTTGGATCATACCACCAGCTGATCAAGCTTGACAAATTCAGGTACAGGGATGCCAAAAAATAGTAGTATTTAAGGCTGAGCTAAATCCGCCACTGTACAAATTTCTAAAACAAC
>DATFDX010000102.1:0-2660 GCA_035251875.1 Nitrososphaera sp.
AAGCGGCCACTGAGAATACCCTCAACAAAATGAGGTACCTTATGGCAGACTTTGACAACTACCGCAAGCAGATGGAAAAGCAGCTCGCATCGAGGGCGGAATCCATCAAGGCGGAGCTGCTCCTAAAGTTCCTCAACATACGCGACGACTATTTACGGGCAGTCGCCGTGGCAAGGCAGAGCAAGTCAGAACCCGTTGTCATCCAGGGGCTGGAAGGCATCCTGAAAAACATTGACTCGCTTCTTTCGTCTGAAGGCGTGGTGGAGATAGAGACCGTAGGGACGCCCTTTGACCCCAACGTACATGACGCCGTCGCCTATTCTGCGAAAGACGACGTTGAGGAGAACACGGTCACTTCTGAGCTAAGGACGGGCTTTATGCTAAACGGCAAGGTCCTCAGGCCGAGCCTAGTCGAGATCTCTAAGAAGATAGTTAAAAATAGCGTTTCTGACAGTAATAACCAGTCAGATACCACTAAAGGAGATTGAGAGAAATGGGTAAAATAATAGGAATAGATCTTGGAACAAGCAACTCGGCTGCCGCATCCATGATAGGCGGCAAGCCCACGATAATCCAGGCTGCAGAAGGCACATCGGTAGGCGGCAAGGCATTTCCATCCGTGGTGGCCTTTACCCGCGAAGGGCAGCTGATCGTCGGCGAGCCGGCGAGGCGCCAGATGATTTCAAACCCCGAGGGCACTGTCATAGCAGCAAAGCGCAAGATGGGCACGGATTTCAAGTTCAAAGTATTCGGCAAGGATTACACTCCACAGCAAGTATCGTCCTTTATCCTCCAAAAGATAAAGCGCGATGCCGAGGCGTTTCTTGGCGAGACTGTCGACAGGGCGGTGATTACAGTCCCGGCGTATTTCAATGACAACCAGAGGCAGGCGACAAAGGATGCCGGCGACATTGCGGGCCTCCAAGTCGTCAGGATAATTAACGAGCCGACTGCCGCGTCGCTCGCTTATGGTCTTGACAAGGCAAACAAGGACCTAAAGATCATGGTCTTTGACCTTGGAGGAGGAACCCTTGACGTCACGATAATGGAAATGGGAGGCGGGGTCTTCCAGGTGAAAAGTACCTCCGGCGATACGCAGCTGGGCGGGACTGACATGGACAATACCCTGGTGCAATTTATTGTGCAAGAGTTCCGCAAACAGTCCGGCCTTGACGTGAGCAACGACAAGGCGGCCATGATGAGGGTAAGAGAAGCGGCGGAAAAGGCCAAGATTGAACTTTCAAACGTCGTCAACACGGAAATCAACCTGCCGTTTTTGGCCTACGATGCGTCGTCCGGCCCCAAGAACCTGGTTATCCAGCTGACGCGTGCAAAACTCGAGGAGCTGCTCAGGCCAATAATAGAGCGATGCCGTCAGCCGATGACACAGGCTATCACTGACGCCAAAATGACTGCAGCCGAAGTCGACAAGATAATCCTCATCGGAGGTCCGACAAGGATGCCGATGGTCAGGCAATTCGTAGCCTCGGTGATGGGCAAGGAGCCAGAGCGCGGAGTCGACCCGATGGAAGCCGTCGCAATGGGCGCAGCGATCCAAGGCGCCATCATCGCCGGTGATGTATCGACAGACATACTGCTGGTAGATGTCACGCCCCTTACGCTGGGAGTAGAGGTGCTGGGAGGGCTGAAAGAGCCGCTTATAGAGAGGAACACTACCATCCCGACAAAAAAGAGCAAGGTCTTTACGACTGCGGCAGACTACCAGACGGCCGTCACGATCCACGTGGTTCAAGGCGAGCGGCCGATGGCAGCGGACTGTGTATCTCTTGGAATGTTCAACCTGTCTGGAATTCCTCCGGCGCCAAGGGGAGTCCCCCAGATCGAGGTGACCTTTGACATTGATGCAAACGGCATCCTCAACGTTGCGGCAAAGGACACGGCAACGCAGAAGGAGGCCAAGATCACGATAACTGCAAACAACAAGCTGTCAAAGGACGAAATAGAAAAGTTAAAGCGCGATTCCGATCAGTTTGCAGAAGCAGACAAAAAGAAAAAGGAGGAAGTAGAGCTCAAGAACGAGGCGGACAACTTGATCTATGCTGCAGAAAAGCTGGTAAACCAGGATCTCAAGGACAAGGTAACCGCGGAGCAGTCTGCAAAAGTTACAAAGGGCGTCCAGGAATTGCGTGAAGCAATTAGTAGTAACAACGCTGACAGCATCCGCGCTAAAGTCCAGGAACTAAAAACCGTGCTGGGAGAGATAAGCACCGCAGCATACCAGAGCGCCGGCGCGCCTGGCGCAGCCCCCCCTGGAGGCGCGGAAGGGCCGCAGGCAGGAGCCGGCTTTGAAGCGGGTCCGGCTGGAACAGCGGCGGGGCCGAATCCGTCTCCTTGACAAGAGTATAATAATTGAGCACCAACTACTCGATCAGGCGATAAGAAATGAGCGGCAAGCGCGATTACTATGAAATCCTTGGACTGCAAAAAAATGCGGGCAAGGACGACATCAAGAATTCTTACCGCAAGCTCGCGCTGCAGTACCATCCAGATCGCAACAAGGATGCAGGGGCAGAGGAAAAATTCAAAGAGATATCTGAAGCGTATGCCGTGCTTTCGGACGACGACAAGCGCAAGCGCTATGACACCTATGGCCACGTAGGTCCCGAAGAAGCATTCAGGGGCTCCGAAGCGAACTTTGA
>DATFDX010000103.1:0-2833 GCA_035251875.1 Nitrososphaera sp.
GAGGAAGACCGATACGGCATGGAGGTCAGGATGGCAGACATGCTCAAGGTAAGCAGAGTCTAGGCGCCAGGGTTCCGTCCAATAATTGCGCCATTTTCCGTGCGTAAAATGAGTCACGATGCGCCAAAACAGAAGACATAAATCTAAAGCTTTAAAAATCGAACAGGCGCAGTGAGGCTGATATGAGTTCAGCCAGCGATCCGTCCAGGCAGCATGAAATGGCCGCCATGGAGCAGAGGATCAACGAAATGGTCCAGCAGTCAAGGGTTCTTGAAGCGTACATTAACGACGTCATGACGCGGCAGGTTACGGTAACTAGGTTAATGGAAGAGGCCCGTCTGGCTTCGACTACGATTCAGAACATCACCTCCGAGTCTGAAGTGGAGTCGCTGATGCCGATGGGGATCGGAGTCTACGTCAAGACCATGGTGCCGCCGATAAAGAAGCTGCTCGTGAACCTGGGCGCCGGCGTCGCGGTGGAAAAGAGCCGGGAGGACGCCCTCAATTACGTTGAATCACGGATAAAAGAGTACGAAGTGGCGGCAAGGCAGCTGGAGGCACAGAGGCAGGAACTGGCGATGCGCATGGACCAGCTGCAGTCGCAGATCAACCAGATGATACGGGCCGCACAGCAGCCTGGTTGAAAGCCAATGTTTGACAAGCTGAAAAAGGCATTTTCAAGCGCGGCAAAAGGCATCGGCCAGAAAGAGCTCACAGACCAGGTCCTTGACGACGCGCTGCTGGATTTGCAGATCGCGCTGCTGGAAAGCGACGTGGCGCAGGAAGTGGTCGACGATCTGTCAACAAAGTTGAAAAAAGAGCTGCTCGGCTTGAGGCTGGAAAAGAGCCAGGAAGCCGCGCAAATAGTCCAGTCAAAATTGCAGGCCGCAGTTGCCGAGATATTTGCCCGCGCAGGCAAGCTCGACCTGGTTGAAAGGATAAAGGCGAAAAAGGAAAGCAGGGCAGGCCCGTTTATCATCGTGTTCCTTGGCATCAACGGGACCGGCAAGACCACGACGGTGGCCAAGGTCGCAAACCTTCTGCGCAAGGCCGGCTTTACAGTCGTGGTGGCGGCAGGCGACACTCATCGGGCCGGCGCGATAGAGCAACTGGAGCAGCACACCAACCGGCTCTCACTCAAAATAGTCAAGCAGCGGTACGGGGCGGACCCGTCGTCCGTCGGCCGTGACGCGTACGAGCACGCAAAAAAGAACTATATCGATGTCGTCCTGATGGACACCGCCGGCAGGATGCAGACTTCAAAGAACCTGATGGACGAGATGGGCAAGATAGTCAGGGTGGTCAAGCCGGACATCAAGCTGTTCATCGGCGACTCGCTTGCTGGCAACGACACGATAAACCAGGCAAGGGAGTTTTTCCAGTACACAAATTTTGACGGCGCGATACTGACCAAGATAGACGCTGACGCAAAGGGAGGGGCCGCGATGTCTATTGCGCACATTACTTCAAAGCCAATAACGCACGTCGGAGTCGGGCAGGGCTACGACGACATTATCCCGTTTGACCCAGACAAGTTCATCGAGTCGCTGTTTGGAAGCGTCGGCGAAGTGAGCGTCGAGAACCTGATGTCGATGCCGAGGGCTCAAGAGCCTGTCGAGGAACCTCCGCCGCAAGTTCCAGAGGTTGAAGAAAAGGAGCAAGAGCCGCCAAAGGCTGTCGAGCCGCCGCGCCCTGTTGTTGCCCCAAAGGCAGAGCAAAAGCCCAAGCCGCCGGTACAAGAAGAACCCGCGCCAAAGCCTGTTGTGCGCGAACCAGAACCAAAGCCGGAGCCAAAGGTAGAATACACTCCGCCTCCGCCGCCCAAGAAAGATGAACCTCTGCCGCCCAAGGTCGAAGAGCCGAAGGAAAAGAAGGGCAGGTTCGGACTCTTTGGCGGCGGCAAGAAAAAAACCGACGAGGACCGCAGGAAGGAAGAGGACGAGAAGCGCAAGCGCGAGCAAGATCGGGCCAAGGAAGAGGAAAAGGCGAAACTGGAGGAAGAGGAGCGCCAGAGGGTGGAGAAGGAAAAAGAAGAAAAAAAGAAGCGCAAAGAAGATAAAGACACTGGTGAGCAAGAAGACAAGGTAATATATCTAACAGATGAAGACATTGAAGACCTCCTTAAGTAAAAAAGACGTACTCAGCGTCGCGGACCTGAGCGCGCGCGAAATCAACTCGATCCTGCAGCTGGCAGCCAAGCTCAAGCGAGAGCAAAAGGGCGGCAAGGCGCGCCCACTACTGCGCGGCAAGACGCTCGGGATGATATTCCAAAAGCCGTCGACCCGCACGAGGGTCAGTTTTGAAGTGGGCATGTACCAGCTGGGCGGAGACGCAGTGTACCTCAGCGCAGGGGACATCCAGCTGTCGCGGGGCGAAACGATCGAGGACACCGCCAAGACGCTGTCGCTGTACCTGGACTGCATAATGGCCCGAGTCTACGACCACAAGGACGTCCAGACGCTTGCAACCTACGCCTCGATTCCTGTAATCAACGGCCTCTCTGATGCCTTCCACCCATGCCAGATCCTCGCGGACCTCATGACTATACAGGAGCACAAGAAAAAGCTGAAAGGGCTGAGCCTTGCGTGGCTTGGCGACGGCGACAACGTCTGCAACGATCTCTTGCTTGGCTGCGCCAAGACCGGCATCAGCATGACCGCCGCCTGCCCAAAGGGCTACGAGCCGCTTGAAGGTGTGGTGAGGCTTGCGAAAACAGAGGGCAAAAAGACAGGCGCTGACATTGCGATAACTGAAGACCCGGCCGCGGCTGCAAAGGACGCCGACGTCGTGGTGACTGACACATTTGTGTCGATAGGCAAGGAAGGTGAGCGCG
>DATFDX010000104.1:0-13939 GCA_035251875.1 Nitrososphaera sp.
GCAGTCCAGATCGTAGAAGGTGCAGCTCTGGAATCCAATTCTAGAAACTATGTCCCAAAGGAAGTGCGCGGTCTCTTGGGTCTATCAAACAAGGTGGTCTGGACAAACAACGATAGCACTTCCCACACTGTTACAAGCGACGACGACTATGTCGATCGGGTTAATGGTCCATTCGCTTCAACCGAGCAGCTGGGATCTCTTATAAATCCAGGTACAACATTCGAGTTCACCTTCACGGCAGTGGGCGAATATGCCTACCATTGCGACCCCCACCCACACATGAAGGGCATGGTAGAGATAGTGCCGAACTTCGCCTAAGCCTTTACTATTTTTGTGTAGGCTATGTCGCTTACCACTTCTTTGTGCTCCTGTATTATCGAGACGCGGAACTTGACGTTCGAGTGATCGCCGGCAGGGACGTGGTTCGTGGTGGCGGTGAACTCTATGGTGGTCCTGCCGCCGAGCTCTGCCTTGAATATCGAGAGGCGTGCGTAGGGATGCTTGATCTTTTTCCCGTTGAGGCTTGCATATGAGAACACGTCGCTCGAGTTCTCTATCTGAGAGTTTATGACCAAGCTGTCAAACCTCCCGGGGTAGTTGATTACCACCGTCCCGTGCAGGTCCTCGCGTGCGGCGAGCGAGCTCTCTGCCAGCGAGATGGAGACCTGCTTTTGCGCACTCAATATCAAAAAATCCCAGAAGGACAGATTTAAACTAGGCGCATTTCGGTGTTAATTTTTAGCTAATGACCGAAAATGCTTGAGCATGCAGGTAGAAAAGTCATCCGTCGATTGTAGGAGATGTCGCTCACCGCGTGCCCGGCATGCAGCCGCAGGATCTACGAGTACCATGACGGCAAGTGGACAGAGTGGATCTGCTGGCGGTGTGGCCACTACGAATCAGACACGCCCGCGTTCAAGGCGTACCCGCACCTGTTTCATGACATCGTGCGCAGGAACAGGGGCTATTTCCTTGAAAAATACGCCTATTACGGCAGGGGAATAGTAAGGAACCCCGAGCCTTCCGGCCCGTGACGCCGGAAACAATTCCTATGGGTTTCACATAGTTGAGTATGTAGCTAAAGTTTTCTTGGTAGATAGAGTCTTAAGGTAGTTTGCAGGTATTATGTTACGGAGTGCGTCTGTCAAGCATCACGATCGATGCCGATGGATCCCCGTCCGGTTACATCGCCTGGTACAACCATTCTACAGGAAAGCCCGGTTTCAAGGTTCTCCGCCCTTCTGCAAAAAATGAAAGATACGGGGTGCAAAGGATGGAGATGCTGGCAATTTATTTCGCCCTTGTCGACAACCAGCGCCAGATAAGCATGGTGGCCAGCAGCCAGAAAAAGAAACAGATTGTAGTGAACATCAGGAGCGATTCAAAGACATGCATCGAGCAATTGCAGGGCGTGTCAAAGGTCAGGGACGCCGTGCTGCAGAGGATCTGCGCGTCGATAAGAAAGCTCCTTGACAGGATGGCCTACATGATAATTTTCAACCACCTTGAAAGGGCGAGGAACCACGCCGGCCTGCTGCTTGAGCAGAGGAGGAGAAAGGAAATAGAAAAGTACCTGTTGCATAAGTACCAGAAGCAATACTACAGCGCCACAAGATTCGTGATAGACCATTACGGCCTGGTCACTGCATAAATATATTAAGTGAGGTACGATAGTATCGACTGATTGCAGGAGCAGTCGACGCCGCAAAAGCTGACGTATGTCAACGGCTATGCCGTAAGGTATCTCGACCACGGCCCGCTCGATGGCAGGACCCTGGTCCTTTTGCACGGCATTGGAGCTTCTGCCGAAAGGTGGTCCCGCGTGATCCCGACGATATCGAAATATTTCCGGGTGATAACGCCGGACATTGTCGGCTTTGGGTACAGCGACAAGCCCACGGTAGAATACACGATGGACTTTTTCCTTGACTTTTTCAACGGGTTCCTTGACAATCTTGGCATATCAAAGGCAAGCCTGGCGGGCTCGTCGTTTGGCGGCCACCTTGCCACGGAATTTGCAATCAGGTTCAACCGCAGGGTTGACAGGCTGGTGCTGGCGTCGCCGGCCGGCATGATGCGCACGTCCACCCCCACCCTTGACGGCTACATCATGGCGGCCCTCTACCCGACTTTTGAAAACGCCCACAAGGCGTTCAAGGAGATGGCGCACGACCCCGACGCCGTAACGGAGGAGATCGTCATGGATTTCGTGAACAGGATGAGGCTTCCGAATGCAAAGTACGCGTTCATGTCCACCCTGCTTGGCATGAGGTACGCCCCCAAGCTGCAGGGAAGGCTGTCCAAGATAATCTCGCCCACCCTGCTCGTGTGGGGCGACAGCGACAAGATGATACCGGTGCAGTACGCCAAGGAATACGGCGAGATCCCCGACAGCGAGCTTGTGGTGATAAAGAACTGCGGCCACACGCCCTACGTCGAAAAGCCGATGACGTTTAACAAGCTGGCATTAAAGTTCCTGGTCGGGATCGACCAGTGATCAGGTTTCCTTTTGCGTGCCCTTGCGCTTCCGCTCTATAGGCACCACTATCACCTGCACCAGATCGCCGTCTTCGATGTTGAGCGCCTGCCTTTCGGCCTCCGGGATCGAAATCCTGCCGCCGCTCTGCACGGTAGTCTTGAACATCGCGTTGTAGAATGTCAGGCTCCTGAGCACTGTGAAGTAGCTCTGCATCGCGTCCTGCTGTATGTTGGAGAACTGCTTTACAAAGTCCTTCTGCGCTTCGCTCCCCTTCTCAATCGCCCTCTTGAAAGCTTCTACAGGATCTGTGGCATCGCTGGAACTCATATATCACGAAATCACGTGCGCCATTTATTTAACGGTACCGGTGCGCGCAAAGTCCAGCTGAACGCTCAAATCATGGATAAAATAGAGCGAGCGCACAGGTAAGGCGGCGATGAAGAGTCTAGACGGAACTGACTGTCCAGATGCCAGGATGAAGGAAATAGTACTCTGAGCCACACAGTGTCATGAAAAAGTTCAATAAGGATCGCAGAAATTGCCTAACAGACTTGCAATCGTTATACCAGAGCTTTGATCCCGTCGTCAGCATTAACAGCGGGCAGACCTTTTTGTGGGAAAAGCGTGGCAATTCCTGGTACGGCATTCACGGCAAGCGCGTAATAAAACTTACCCAGACAGATAGGCACATCGAATTTACGTCATTTCCGGAAGACAGGTTATGCGACCAGAAAATGTTCAGGCTCGGCGACGACACCAAGGCGATATTTAGGGAGATATCGCGCGATCCCCTTGTGCGCCGGCTCGTCAAGGCTTATCCCGGCCTGCGCCTCATGAGACAGGAGCCGCACCAGTGTCTCTTCTCGTTCGTGTGCGCAAGCAACACCAACATTCCCATGATCCGCAGGATGCTCCACAACATGACAAGAAAGTTTGGCAGGCCGGCAAAGGCAGATGGAATCGAATTTTTCACATTCCCTTCAGCGGCAGACGTCAACAGGGCCAGCATCGATGAGCTGCGCGCCTGCGGTCTCGGGTACAGGGCAAAGGCGATAAAGGCGACGGCCGGCGCCATTGCAAGCGGACAGCTTGATTTTGACGCGCTCGCGGGTGCGAGCTATGAAGAAGCAAAAGAAGAACTGCTGCAGGTCTACGGCATCGGCAACAAGATAGCCGACTGCGTGCTCTTGTTTTCGCTTGAAAAACTTGACGCCTTCCCGATAGACGTGTGGATTGCAAGGGCGCTTGCCGGCCATTACAAGTGGCTGCACAAAAAGAAATTTGGAGACAAGATCACCCCCCACCAGTACGAGCAGCTCTCCGGCAGCGCAAGGAATTATTTTGGCAGGTACGCCGGCTATGCGCAGCAGTACCTCTACTACCACATGAGGCAGGCCGCAGGCAAGAAATGGTGACACATAATTGCAAATTCTTAAAAAATTAGCGTCCAGTAGTGTTTACAAAATAAAAGAAAAATGATTCTTGCTGTTGCCAGCAAGAGTCAATTTATGGTCCTGTGCTGTTGCTTCCACCTGTGAGATTCTCGATTCCCTCGGTGAGGTTGCCTAGAAATCCACTGCCAGTCTCGTTGCCGCCTGTTGTGTTTCCGCCCAGTGCTCCGTCAGTCACGTTGCCAGATGCCGATGCGCCTGTTTCAATCATCTCGTTGCCGTTTTCATCAGTCATGGAGTCAATGATTCCGTATATCGGCTGTCCTCCAAAGTGGTCTTCAGTGTCCTCTGTTGCCAGCGAGATGCTGATCACGTTGTTCTTTTCTATGATTACCAGTGCGTCCGCGCCTGTCCATTTCGGCTGGCCGTCTGTCGCAACGTCAACTATGCCAAAGATGAACGATGTTCCGTTTCCGCTAATGTCTATTGTCGTTGAATTGGACGATACGAAGTTGCTCAGGTCGTGGGTGTGACGTTCTGTGCCATCAACGTGTACCATCGTAAAGTTGGCCGCAAAGTCACTTACGCTGCCGTCCTGAACTTCCAGGTTCCAGTCGCCGGATAGGACGTAGGGTAGCTCCATCTCTTCTGCCGTGGATGTTTCGTTCGATGTTGATGTTTCATTCATTGTTGAAGTCATGTTGTCTGTGCTTGTCATGTTGCTGGTGCTTGTGGCATTATCTGTAGCATTGCCTGATACGCTGTCTCCGGTCATGATCTGTGGTAGTGTCAGTGTAGTGTCATTGCCTGTTGATGTTTCATTGCCTGTGGTCATGTTCCCCGTGGTCATGTTTCCTGTCATGCTTGTGTCGTTGCTGGCAGTCGTAGTTGTGTCATTCTCTACTTCGCTGGTTGTGGTTATCTCTCCAGTGTCAAAGATCAGACTAGCGATAGAACCGCTGGCAGAGAATGTCTCCCCTCCTGTAGCATTTGTGGTTGCGGTTGTTGTTTCGTTGGTACTTGTTGCATTACCAGTTAGGTTTCCAGTGGTGGTAGCGTTGCCTGTCGTGTTAGATGTAAGGTTTTGCGCAACTGCTGGTGCAAGACTAAACGCTGCAGCGAAAAGTCCGAAAACCAGCACTAGCGCGACTGCGATAGGTGCTTTCTTCATCGCAAAGAGCGTGCACGAATCAATTTTAACGATTTTATCTATTATCTAGTGAAATAAGGTCAGGTGCCTAAATCATCTAGAATTGGATTGTACAATCTTCTCTAAATCTTGGACTATTGAGTCAGGTCTATTATGCTTCGCCTTATAATCAACTTGGCTTCTGCGGAAACGTCGTACTGCTCGAGCATCGTGCCGGGGTCCTTGATGAGCTCGTTTCTGAATTCTGGCTCGCTGGCTGCTTTGAGCAAAATCTCGCTTATAATCTCGGCTTCCTTGTTCTGTCGAGACTCCAAGTGCATCAGCACCAAAGCGGAAGCTTGTATATAATCTTAGTGCACTATTCGTACATCACGGCGAGCAAATGGAAAAGTCGAGTAATCTTGACTTGTTGTTATAAAGCATCTGAAATCTTGTTCTGTTGATTGAATGTCGGAATAGAGCTGGTAGGAGACCTAGGATACTTGCTCCTGGTGTGCTCGGCAGTGGGCGCGCTCGCCTACGTTCTAAAGCAGCCGATGGTACTTGGGTTTCTTATCGCTGGCATTCTCATAGGCCCGTTCGGGCCGTTTAGCCTCATAAAGGACACCGAGATGCTCAACAGCTTCTCCGACATTGCGATCGTCCTTTTGCTCTTCGGAGTTGGCCTCACATTTCCCCTCGGGCAGCTGCGCGCGATAGGCAAGATCGGTACAGGCATCGCAGTCATCGAGGTTCTCGTGATGCTGGCGATTGGGTTTGCAGTCGGGAGCGCGCTTGGCTGGTCGTTCTACGACGCCATGTTCCTAGCAGCCGCCCTTTCGATCAGCTCGACAGCGATAATCGTCAAGGTTCTCGAAGACATGGGCAAGATCGAGAGCACATCTGCGATCCTCATGATAGGCGTGCTTGTGATCGAGGACCTGGTGGCGATCCTGATAATCAGCGCGATGCACTCGGGCATTGTCAGCGGCTCGTTCGAGTTCACCGAGATCATGGTGACGATGGGCGAGATCGGGCTGTTCATCGGAGGCACGATAGGCGCGGGCGTCCTGATCATGCCAAGGATATTTGCATTGATCGCCAAGCTGGAACGCTACGAGATAACGATCATGTTCGCCCTCGGCACGGCGTTCGGGCTTGCGTTTCTCTCGTACGAGCTGGGATTTTCTGCAGCCACGGGCGCGTTCTTGGCAGGTGTGATAATCGCAGGCAGCAAGTTCTCGGAGCAGATATCTGTAATGATCGCTCCCACAAGAGAAATCTTTACTGCAATATTCTTTGTCACGATAGGCGCGCTGATGGATCTCTCGCTTATCTCCATGTACTGGATACCTGTCGCGATCATTACCATTATAACGATCTTTGGCAAGTTTGGCGCGGTATATGCCGGCACCCGGCTCATGGGGTTTGAGAAGTCATTTGCAATCGGCATAGGCCTGAGCATGGCTCAGCTGGGCGAGTTTTCATTTATTGTTCTGAAAACCGGTCAGGACCTTGGAGTCGTCAGCAGCGCGCTGTTTCCAATAATAGGGATGGCAGTAGCTCTGACGACGTTCATAGGCCCCATGCTTGTAAAGCTGGGAAGCCGGGTAGTCGCCGTGTACGAGTAATTAGACACCGAGTTCAGGGAACGAAGACTGCTTGATGCTAAGCTCGCCCTGCAGAGTCTTGATCTTTTTGGCGTACTCTATCATCTTGGTCCTGTCGCTCTGCACCTTGGCGATCTTGTAGCCCTTCCAAGCCTTCTTCAAAGCTCCCCACGTCTGGCCGGTCGTGAACTTGCCCCGAGCACTCATGCTGAAAGCCATTACGAATACTAGCATATAATATTTGTTGTCGTCTCAAGCTGCTGCGCCGCGCTAGTCGGCAGGAGGTGGCGGCGAACCCTCTCCTTTGTCCATGTTTATCCTGGAACTGAACCGGATTATAAATGGCGTCATGAAAGTCGTAATGATAGTGACAACACCCAGTATTGGTAGGAGGGAAGCGGTAATGGCCCCGACGTCCTGCCCGCCCTTGACGACTACCAGCGACAGCTCTCCCTTTGCGGATGCCATGCCAAAGCCTGTTCTCAATGCAGTAGTGTTGTCCACCCTAGCCTTGACAAGGATGCCCGTAACTATCAGGAATTTGGAGGCAAACGAAGCCAGGATAAGAATTGCGGCAGGAACTATGAAAACAGGTATCAGCGATATGTCCATCAGCGCGCCTATTGAGATAAAGAAAATGGCGGCAAACATGTCCCTGAGCGGAATTGTGACGATCCTGGCCACGGCAGAACTTTTGGACTCTGCCACCAACACGCCGGCAAGGAAAGCCCCAGTTGCAACAGACAATCCCAATCCACTGGCAATGAAAGACAGCCCGAAGGCCAGGCCAAGAATCACGATCAAAAGCAGGGCATAGTCGTTTGTCTTGCCCGCCCTGTCGATAATCCTAGGCATGAATCTCGAGCCCACGATAAGTATACTTCCAATAAAAGCCGCGACGATCCCGATTGAAATTGCAATACCAAGTATCGAGAATTCGCCTCCTGTCGCCGCCACCGATTGGAGAACGGCCAATATGCTTATGGCGAGTATGTCTTCTACGATGGATATGCCAAGTAGCAGGAGGGATGATCTGTCTCTTATTATCCCCAGCTCTTCCAGTATCCTTACCGTGACCACGGTGCTTGTAATCGACATGGCCAGAGCAAGAAAAATAGAATCAAAGAACGAGAATCCGAGATTCTGCGCGATGAAAAAGACTATCATCAAAGTCCCAAGGGTCTCTGCCATCGCTACCACTAAGGAGATCCGCCCGACAGAACGCAGCTTGGCCACCGGAAATTCTGTACCTATGACAAACAGGAGCATTATGATGCCAAGTTCTGCAAGAAGGTTGACCGTCTCGATGCTGCTGACCAGAGTAAACGGCGGGGTGTAAGGCCCGATTATCATCCCTGCCAACATGTAGCCAATCACCATTGGCTGTTTCAGCTTGTACGTTATGGCGATCATTATAGCGGCGACAAACATGATTATTGCCAGGTCCATCACCACGATATCGCCAAGCTCGCTCTGCGGGCCGAAGAATGACGGGAAAATTGACGGCAATGCAGAAGTGGCTGGGGCTGTATGGTTCACCGCGTCTAGATTAGGAAAGACGTTGATAAAAACAAGCTTGTGTCAAACCAGGTACGTTACCTGTCATTTTTTCTGCTGTCGAGAAACCACTTTATTTCTCCATATTCGTTGAACCCGAAGTATCGCATCAGCCCCTCGATAGTGCGATCGTCATACTCGGGGTGGCTGTATTTTCTTTTTTGGTTTCCTGAAAGCGAGCTTGCTATGTCCGTTCATAATAACATGACATGGCGTGCTAATAAGGAGCATGTTGTAAGGAAAAATAACAAAAAGAAAAAGGGAAAGATTCCCTTATCCAGTTACGTACGCCCTTTCTCCGTGCTGCGCAAGGTCGAGGCCAATCTCTTCTTCCTTTGGAGTGACCCTTATGCCGCCAGGCCACACTGCATCCATTATCTTGATAATGACTGCAGTAATGCCCATTGCCCATGCCAGCGCTGCAAAAGCGCCAGCTGCATTGTCAGCAAGCTGCTGCGGGTTGCCAAACGCAAGGCCGTTGTCACCCCACGATGTGAACCTCACTTCTGCAAACACGCCGGTGAGCAATGCGCCTGCAAGACCACCGACTCCGTGCACAGCCCAGGTGTCAAGTGCGTCGTCCCACTTGCGCTTGTTCTTGTAAACAACCGCTGCATAACAGACTATTGCCGCTAGTATGCCTATCACGATTGCAGACATTGGCGAAACGAACCCGGCCGCCGGCGTGATGGCCACAAGTCCAGCTACCGCACCGGATGCTGCACCGACTGTCGAAGGCCTTCCAGTGTGTCCCCACGATATCAGGGCCCACGTTACCGCTGCCATGCCTGTTGCAATCTGGGTCGCAACGAAGGCGCTGCCTGCGTTAGGAGCTGCTTCGCCAGCAGAACCAGCGTTGAAGCCGAACCATCCGACCCACAGTAGCGCTGCACCTAGCACAACAAGCGAAATGTTGTGTGGCTCCATTGGGACCTTGCCATAGCCCAGCCTGCGTCCGAGCATGAGGGCGATTACAAGACCCGACCAACCAGATGTGATGTGGATGACTGTACCTCCTGCAAAGTCCAAGGCACCGACACAGCCACCAAAGCCGCCTGCGCCGCCAGGACCACCAAAGTTACAGTACCCAGGTGTCATTCCATAGTTGTCCGGCCCGGTAATCTGCCACGTCCAGTGTGCCGCAAAGTCATAGACGAATGTCGCCCAGATGACTATGAAGATGAGGAATGCGCTGAACTTCATTCTCTCTGCCAGCGATGCTACAATCAGTGCTGGAGTGATGATGGCGAACATCATCTGGAACACCATGAAGGTTGTGTGCGGTATGTCGATGGCATAAGCGTTTGAAGGCGCGTCATGCAGAACGTTCTGCAGGCCTACCCAGTCCAGAGTTCCGATGAACCCGTATCCTCCTGCGTCAGGCCCAAAGGCGAGACTGTAGCCCCACAGCACGAACTGTATTGCAATCACACCTGTAGTGATGAACACCATGTGCAGCGTGTTGACAGCATTCTTTTGCCTCGCCAGACCGCCGTAGAACATTGCCAGCCCTGCTGGAGTCATCATGAGCACCAGCGCAGAGGATGTCAGCATCCATGCATGATCACCAGTGTCTATTTCGGCAGGGACAAGGGCCATGTTTCCTTCACCGTCGTCCACCTCGTCCGCTGCGTCTATCACGCCGTCCTCATTCTGATCTACCCATCTGTGATATACCACCGCAGGGTCGTCTGCCGTATACGCAAGCGCCGTGCCTGAGAAACTAACGGTCACCAGCGCCGCCATTACAGCAGCCAGACCTAACAAAGTGGTCTTTCTGCTAAGAAGTGTTTTCACTTTACCGTCTGCCATGGAGGTGAAGGCTAGGAAGTTTGAATAAAAGCATTTAGTTTAATTTTTCCCAGTCCGGCAGTATTTTGGTCTATTGTGAAACGGAGCATAATAACGTAAAAAGCAAATTTTATGATGATGAGCCTTATCTACTCATTTTCAAGCCATGGCGGGCCCTGATTGACATAAATATATCCCCGCTATTTGAGAGAGATAAGTGGCCGCCGGCATCGATTCCCTGATCCAGGACTGGAAAAGCAGCGTCGTCAAAGAGATCACGTCGTCTGACGATACCGACAGGCTGGCAGATCATGCCTTGCACCTCGCAAGGATTCTCGCATACCCCGAGCTTGACGTCCCGGCCACGCTGGCAAAAATAGACTTCATGGGCCAGGAGGTTGCCCAGCTTGCCAAAAAGAGCCTAAGCACACCCCGGCGGCCGACCCAGATAATAGACAAGATAAACGACTACCTGTTCAACATCCAAAAGTTCAAGCCAAACACCGACGACTATTACAACCCGCTCAACAGCTACCTGAACGTTGTCATCGAGCGCAAGATCGGGATCCCGATCACGCTTGCCATACTTTACCTGCGCATCGCCCGCGCAGTGAGCTTCAAGATGTATCCGGTGAATTTCCCGGGCCACTTTTTGATCAAGCACGTGCTGGAGGACAACAGCGGCGAGATCATTGTCGACCCGTTCAACGGCGGCAGGATAATGGACGACTATTCGCTAAAGGCCCTGCTTGACCAGACGTACCCCCGGCAGAACATCCCGCTGACCCACGCGCTTGCGGAAAAGGCGACTTCTGCCCAGGTGATAACCAGGATGCTGAACAACCTGAAAGGCAGCTACTACGAAGCTCAGGACATTGACAGGTGCGGCATTGCAAACGAAATGGTGCTTGCCATAGACCAGTACAACCCCGACGCGATAAGGGACAAGGGGATAATGCTTTTGAAAAAAGGCGATCAGCCAGAAGCGCTCAAGGTGCTCAATTCATATCTTGAGATAAACCCAGAGGCAGACGACGCAGACGAGATCCTTGACATAATCCGCCAGATCAGGTCTGGCATGAAGTGAATTGACGTCAGCTGGCAGGTACCTGAACGTAGGGGCAATCATTCTGGCAGCCAGCGGTGCGATTGCAATTTATCTTAACTTCCAGGGCGCCCGGTGCTTGACTGACATTGCCCGGCTCGACAGGTCCGTCGCGCCGCCCGGACTGGTTGAAGAAATGGAAAGGAACTGTGCGGTTGTCACAAATTCGTACGTCTACTCTATTTACGCCGTCGTGGCCGGGAGCGTGCTTGTCGCAGTAGGGTTTATGAAAAAGAGGAAGGGCAATGCTTCTTAAGCTATTCAGGAGATGACATTTTGTGGCAGCTCAAAAGCATGACTCACTTGAAAAGATAGCAGCCGAGGTGAAGGGCTGCCCGCTGTGCAAGCTGGCAAGGACTAGGAAGAACGCCGTCCCCGGCGAGGGCCAGCTCGCGGCCAAGATAATGTTCGTTGGCGAGGCCCCCGGCAGGAGCGAAGACGAAAAGGGCAGGCCGTTTGTGGGCGCCGCCGGCAGGATCCTCGACGACCTGCTGCAAAAGGCGGGCATCGAAAGGTCGCAGGTTTTCATCACAAACGTGGTAAAGTGCAGGCCGCCTAACAACAGGGTGCCGGAGGATGACGAAGCTGTCGCGTGCAGGCCGTACCTTGACAGGCAGATCGCGCTGATAAAACCAAAGGTGATATGCATACTTGGAAGGACCGCCTATGCTTCGCTTCTTGGCGGGAGCTCCATAACCACGAACAGGGGCAAGATAGTTGAAAAGGCTGGCCAGAAATATTTCCTGACCTTCCACCCCGCCGCCGCCATCTACAACAAGAGCCTCCTTTCCGCGCTTGAAGCCGACCTGAAAAAGCTGGCAAAAGAGATCAAGGAAGAAGGCAGAAGCTCCATGGAGGACTATTTGTGAGCTGCCCTGCGAACCCGTTCTACAGGAGGCCCACCGAAGTGGTGGCAAGGGAGCTCGTCGGCAAAAAGCTGGTGCGCATTCTCAGTAAGAACGGCAGGGCATTCAGGCTCGCCGGCACCATAGTGGAAACTGAAGCCTACGGCTACAGCGACGACCTGGCAAGCCACGCGTGCATGGGCCAGACGGCCAGAAACAGAGTCATGTTTGGCGATGTTGGCAGGGCATACGTCTATTTCACGTACGGCAACCACTTTTGCGTTAACGTTTCGGCCAGGTCAGGCAGGACCGAGGCCGGCGCGGTCCTCATACGTGGGCTTGAGCCAGTTGAAGGGGCCGACTTGATTAGGCAGTTCCGGCCGGTCGACGACGACTTTTCGCTCACCTCCGGCCCCGGCAAGCTCACCCAGGCTCTCAGCATCACGGCCGCGCTCAACGGCGTGGACATGACCAGCCCGGATTCAGAGTTGCACATAGAGTTTGGGGCAAAACCGAGACGCGTTCTCGCCACGCCGAGGATTGGCATCACCCGCGCCACCGACAAGGACTGGCGGTTTGTAGACCCGTCAAGCCCATACGTGTCGAGAAAGATCCAGATCAAGGCATTATGACCAGACGGTAAGCTAGAGCTTTATCACAGGTTTTTATCGCAACGTGGGATTCACAGTTGATGCAAGACCAAAGAGTTTCGACCTACCACGTCACGATGGACGACGACAAACTGGGAGTAAAGCCCGAGGTCCTTGTCGGTATGTACACCGCGATTGACGCAAAAGCCAGGCAGCTGGCCCCGCAGGAGATCAGAAACGAGCTTATCATATCGCAGGACGGCAGGATAAAGACAAAATTCTACATTCAGGTGTCAAACAGGATGGCGCCACACATCATAGCGGCCATACAGCAGCAGGCAGAGTCCGAGCACGGAATTGGAATGAGATCATACTTTTACAAGCTGCAAGAACAGATAATGTCGCAGATGTTTGCCGGCGTCAAGGACGTAATCGGCTAGCGCCGCGCGACCTCTATGGAGGTCTCGTACTCTTTTTCAATCGCCTTCAGCAATTTTTTCCCGGTTATCTTGCCCTTTGATTTCAGCATGGCTGCAATCGAGAGGCCGCCGGCCCCCACACCCTCTTTTACAAAGCCTCTTGCAAACGCCTGCAGGCCGGGCTTGCTCGACTCGCCCAAATGGAGGTCGCACGACAGGATTGGAACATTACGCGACGCTGCCCTCACAAGGCCGGCGAGATCTGCAGACGGGTCTTTTGCAACGTACGACGTCGTCCCGATGCAGAGCCCGGCCAGCGGCCTTCCAAGACGCTTCAGCATCGCAACGACTGCAGACATTTGCGTGCCGCCGGCGAGCATCACCCGGCCCCCTGCAGACAGCGCGCCGGCGGCGATACCGGCCACAGACGGCAGCATCGGGTCTCCAAAAGCCGCGACCGCCTCAAAGGGCGAGCTGGCGCTGCCCGCCCTCTTTATCGCGGACGCCACAACTCTGTTTTTCAAGTCATGGGGGTTTTTCAGCATGCTGCTGCTCACCTTGAACCTTGCGTCAATCCCGAGCGCGCTCAGCACTGCAAGCGCGGTCGTGGTGCCGCCTGGAATGCTCTCGCCAACCACCACCAGATCCGACAGCCCGGCCAGCTGCTTGCCCAGCAGCTCACCGTAGCCAAAAGCCTGTCGGACCGCAGATTCGTCCATCGCGTTTTCATCCACGATGTTTCTGCCCGGCTCCAGCCCAAATGACACGCACGGGATTGAGGGCTTTATCTTTGCCCCGGCGTCTATTACAAAAAGAGGAATGCTTGCTGCCTGCAATGCCGCGCGGGTAATGAGCGCGGGCGTCGGCTTGCCGTCCGGAGTTGCGGGAACGAAATCTATGCACCTGCAGCTGCCATAGTAGAGAAACTCGGCGTCTGCTGGCGACGTGTATTTTATCAGCTCGGGGTTTGCCCCTGCAACGGTCAGACCAGGGATCTCGCTTGTGGCGGTGTATGAAATCACG
>DATFDX010000105.1:0-7480 GCA_035251875.1 Nitrososphaera sp.
CGGCACAAAAGACCTGCGCGACGGCGGCTTCGATCAGGCCCGGTTCTTTAGGCCGCAGGGAGTGCTGTGGATCGGGGACAGGATCTATGTTGCAGACACCGAGAACCACGCGCTGAGAGAAGTGGATCTTCAATCCCGGACGGTGAAGACGCTGGCAGGCAACGGCAGGCAGGGCCACTGGGTCCAGTCGCCACAGGACGGCAAGATGACGCAACTGAGCTCGCCCTGGGACCTTGCGCACGAAGGCGGCTTTATCTTTGTCGCGATGGCCGGCCTGCACCAGATCTGGGTCTACCACATAGAAACGGGCAAGATCGAACCGTTTGCCGGCAGCGGATACGAAAACATTGTCGACGGCCCACTCGGGGAAGCCCAGTTTGCGCAGCCAAGCGGACTTGCAATTTCTGGCAACTACATGTTCGTGGCAGACAGCGAAGTTTCAGCAGTAAGGAGGATAGACCTCGCCCGCAAAGTGGTCCAGACGGCGGTGGGCGAGGGGCTGTTCGTGTTTGGCCACAAGGACGGGCCGCTCGAGGAAGCGAGGCTCCAGCACCCGCTCGGAATCGCCTGCGAAGGCAACAGAGTCTACGTGGCAGACACGTACAACCACGCGATAAGGCTCATAGACCTTGCAGAGCAGCAAGTATCGACGCTGGTGGGCAGGCCGGAAATGAAGACGATGTGCAACATCGACGACCCGTCGTGCGACACGCTCGGGCTGTTTGAGCCAAGCGACGTCAAGGTGCGCGGCAGCCTGCTCTACATCGCCGACACGAACAACCACCTTGTAAGAATATTCGACCTTGAAAAGAAGGTGCTCCGGACCCTGGCCATCAAAGAATAGGCTGGGTGTTTCTGTACCACTTCATGTAGACCATGGAAAAGCCGGCCCCCATGGAAAAGAGCGCGATCCCTATCCCCGCGTGCAAGATCATGTCCTGCATGCCGGACTGCATCTTGCCCCGGATGGACTCGACGTATGCGTCCATTATCTGGTCGCTGTCGATGCAGCCGCTGCATGCCGCAATCTCTTGGCTGATCGCGTCGTTTTCGATAGCGTCGGAGTAGTACATGCCAGCCCTTGCGAGATATCCGCTTCCTACCGTAAGGAACACGATAGAAGCTATCACGAATATGTTCGTAAAATCGGAACATGAGGCGCAATATTTAACCACTTGAGTGTAGCTTGCCGTCTCTCATGAACCTATAATGGCAACCACGGTCCTCTCATGCACAGTTAGTTAATCTTGGCGCATCTTTCTTGTCTGAACCATTGCTAACAGCTGTGATCGGCCAATACACTATTTCAGTCTAACACGGGGGAGAAAGTCTTTTCTGCATGGGCGTACCTAGTTACCCTGATGTATCCTAGCGACATTTTTTCAAGGATGTACGCCGGCGAACAAGACACCAAGCTCTACCCAAAGAGGGAGGAAGCCCCGTCGGAGGTGGACGACGTACTCCAGACCAACCTTTTCAACGTCATGCTGAACCGCAGGTCTCAGCGCAAGTTTGAAGACAGGGAAGTGGAAGACTGGAAGCTGGAGATGATATTCGCCGCGGCTGACACTGCGCCCACGGCCGGCGGCTTCCAGGGGTTTGAAATTTACCGCGTAAAAAACCCTGACGCCAAGGCAAAGCTTGTAGAAGCCGCCAACAACCAGCCTTACGTGAACGCGCCGGTGCTGCTTGTCTTTTGCATGGACCCGTCACGGGTTAAGATGAATTTCCCGCAGCAGATCATCAAAAAGTTCTCCGTGCAGGACGCCACGCTGGCGGCCGCATACGCGCAGCTGGCCGCCCACGCGCTGGGCCTGAGCTCCGTCTGGATCGGCATGATAGACGAGCAAAAGGTGATGCAGGCGCTTGGAACCGACCTTGTCCCGGCGTGCATGCTGTGCCTCGGGTACCCGCAAAAGACGCTGCATGCAAAGCCAAAGAGGAACCTGTCGGAGCTGATACACGAGATCTAGTATCCCGAGTCCATCAAGAAGAGCAGCGTCTCCTCCTTCCTTACTCTGACGCTTGTCTTGTCGGGCCGCTTTGTCTTGGTGCTAATTAGGCGCACGTGAACAATGTCCTTGCCAAAGGACGTGTTGAGGTCCATCTCCGCGCTCCCCGGCAGCCACGAATCGTCGTGCGCGTGGTCGAGCACCACGCCATCTATTGGGATTATCACCTTGCTCACCTTGACTACGTTGTCTATGTCATTTTTGATCCTGACTCGCACCAACGCTTCTTCATATTTTGCCGGCTTGATGTCGTCGTTGTTAGTGCTGATCTCGGTTTCAGTGTAGCGGCACACAACTCCGCTTTCGGGAGAGCCGTAGAGCGCGTACTGCTGGGGCTTGCGCGAGAACGCGTCGATCAACATCTCTTCGTCGTTTGACTGCCGGTAGACGCCTATCTCGATCGGCATTTTTGCATAGACGACCGCCTGGCTTCCCTGGTCAACTACCACCGGCGTCCTGAACTTTAGGTACAGGTTCTTTGCAACGGCCGCGGGGGTGAACAGGGGTGGGTTTGGAAAGACCCCAATTATCACTGGGTCTTCGTTTGAAACCATCATTGCTTCGGCCGCAAGCTCGCTCCCTACGTACCGTCTGTACGAAAGCGAAGAGCCTACGCTGTTGAACTCGATCCTGTTTTCACCAAATACGAGATGGTAGTCCCTTGTCGTCTTGAGTTGAAGCCGGTGCTGCCCAAGCAGATCTTCCAACGATGCAGAATTTGACGGCCATCATTTGTAAACCTATCTGCTAAAACAATTATACTACGTCGATACATACCTTCCAGCCTTGTCCGCAGAAAATTCGGCGTCATCTTGGTTTGGAATTCCAAACACGATAAACCTGTTTGGAACCGATGTTGAGCCGCTAACAATACTGCTGACAATAGTGATAATCGTAGCCGGCTTTGCTACAGCGCGGCTTGTCCGCATAATAACCACCAAGTACATCGGCTCTAGGCTTCCGGCAGACACCCGCAAGACCCTTGGCAAGACGATCTATTATGTGATAATAGCAATCGCGCTCTTTTCTGCACTGGGAGTATCGGGCATAGACCTGTCTGGGGTGTTCCTTGCGGGAGGAATAGCTGGCATTGTACTTGGCTTTGCGACGCAGTCGCTCTTTTCAAACCTGATCTCCGGCATTTTCCTGCAGATCGACAAGCCCATGAAGATAGGCGACCCTGTCCTCATAACTGGCAAGCTGCCTGATGTCGCCGGCGTCGTGGTAGAGATAACTACCCTTTCTTCGCGGATTCGCATGTTTGACGGGACGTACGTCAGGCTGCCAAACTCTGACGTGTTTCTGTCAGAGATCCGTAACTATTCCAGCGCGGCAGCCCGCCGCGTCGAAATAAGCGTGGGAATTGCGTATAAGGAAGACACTGCAAAGGTGGTCGGGATAATCCGGAAGAACCTGAAAGAGACTCCGCTCGTGCTGGTCGAGCCGGAGCCGGACGTCTACGTGGACAGCCTGGGGGATTCGACGGTCAACATCAACGTGTGGTGCTGGGTCCCGTTCTCCGTCTGGTTTGACATGCGAAAGCAGATCATACAGCAGATCAAGCGCGAGCTTGACGCCAACAACGTCGAGATCCCGTTCCCGCAGCGGGTAGTCTACCTTACAAAGCAGGGCCGCCGGCGCAAGGGCGGATCTTCTGACGTACCTCCTGAAGAAATACATGAAGGGCTGAACATCGACGAATACGTGCACCAGAACGACTGACTATGGATCACTTGATCTTTTTCAGAGCCTTTGCCACGCCGTCAAGCTCGGCCGCAACAGAGTCTGCTTCGTCCTTCTTTATCTTTGGCGTGTCAAGGAACGCCTCCCTCGCCTTTGTCTTCTTGTTCTTTATCGTTTCGATGTCAAAGTAGGTGGTGGCGCCCTCCTCTCCCTGCATGAGCCTGTTGTAGTCTATTGACACGGGCGAAGTCTGGTACAGCTCGATGAGCAGGTCGTTCAGCTCTGCAAAGAGCCTGTTCTTTCTCTTGCCCATCTCCTCGAACTCGGGGAACTGGCCTTCAACTGCCGACGCCTTTTCATCGAGCTCCTCGACCAGGTTTTCGTCGTCAAACATCTTCGTAAAGAGCTCTTGGAACTCCATGCTGGCGTAGCCGCGCTTTTCAAGCTCTGCCGCAAGGGCCTTGTCAGCCGCGCCGGTCATGTTCTTGAATACAGAGGTCGCGTCGTCCGCGATCTTTGCCAGCTCTTTCTGTACCTCTATGACGCGCCTGTCAACGCGATAATATGGGAGCACGTGGAACTGGACGCCGAAATATCCGCTGATGTGGTACCTGCCGGCCTCCTTTGTGAACTGGCAGTACAGCCTATGCAGGTCTTCAGTCGCAGACTTTTGTATGCCGCTGAACATCCATCCCTTCAGCGAGTTTGCAAGCCGCTGGTAGAACGCCTGCACGTTCTGTGGGTCAAAGCTGTCTGCCTGGGTCACGGTTCCGTCGCCCAGCATGGCGTTAGCCTTTCGCGTGGCTATGGCCGGCCCCATCGCTTCAAGGTATCCCTGCTCCACCTTTTGCGCAGCGGCGTTTACCTGCCTGCAGAAATAGTCGTCTCCCTTGAAAGGTGCCCTCACAGCCAGAAATGCCGCTGCTCTGTCTAATATATTCATGTTTAAATGGAACAACTGGATACATAGGCACGGGCTTGACTGAGGCGAAGAAGGAGAAGGACGAAGACCAGGACAAGACAAGCAAGGCACTCTTTAACATGATGATGAGCAGCAGCGGCGCGGCCCGCACAGAAGAATCCAAGACGGTCGACTCTGACACACTTGTCTCCCAGACGCAGGATCGGCTGTGGAGGGCGCTCAAGCGCCGGTTCCAGTACGACGTGTCGCTCGAGCCGGGGCAGAAATACCTGCTCAACCACGTCAGCAGCAAGATCCCGCTTGTGATAATGTACGCCGACCTTGTAGGGTCGACAAACATGAGCATGACTTTGCCGGCGGACAAGCTGACGACTATAATCCGCGCGTTCACCTACGAGATGTCGCAGGTCGTTTACAGCCATGAGGGCTATGTGCTAAAGTATGTGGGCGATGCCGTCATCTCGTTCTTCCCGGCAAGCTACAACAAGCTGCTTGCGTGCGACAGGGCGGTCCAGTGCGCCAAGTCGATGCTGACCGTAGTAAAGAACGGCATCAACCCAATTTTGAACCAGTACGACTACCCCGAGCTGAACGTCAAACTGGGGATGGACGAAGGCGAAAACGTGATCGTCCAGTACGGCCACGACAGGAGCTCGCAGATAGACATCCTCGGCTACTGCATGAACATCGCGGCAAAGATAACCTCGCTGACCGGCTCCAACAGGATCTCGATCGGAGAGGACGTCCACAAGATGCTACACCCATCGATACAGGCAAAGTTCAAGGAGATGAAGTTCGGTCCAGGGGAGTGGAAGTACACCGACAGAGAGACCGGCAAGCTGTACAGGGTGTACACGATGAGCGATGCCGGCAAGTAGGCGCGCGCACTTCCAGTCCAAGCCGAACTTGCTTAAAAGAATTAACTATCTGCACTTGGTCCAGTTAATGCAGTGATAATGTTATCTTGTCATCACGGACTTCGCTGGCGACCTTATGGCTGTTAAAGAACTGCAAACATCTATTGCAAGCAGCATGATGGAACGGATTCTGACAATTCGATTGCTCGCAGCAGTATAGAACTCCGCACTTTTTGCACTGATGGCTGCAACTTTGATCACCAATTCCAGTGTGCGATGAAAGAAAAACCAAGCCTTTTGACGTAGTCTTGAATTTCATTTCACCATCAAGATATTGCAATTGACCCTTTTTGAGAAGCAGTGTAAGGTACTCCTTGAGCGCACCGTGGGAAAGATAAGTTTCATACATCAGAGTAGTCTGTGTTGCACCTTTCTCCGCTGACTGCAAGATCAAGGAAATAATCTCTTCCCTACTCCTCTGCGTCATCATACAGTTACAGCATCTCAAATGATTAAAGGAAAGTGAATGCCGGTTCTAGGATATTGTTTGGGCACTTCCCACCAGAGTGCTTATAATCAGTCAGCCATTACCATCAGACTAGTCATGCAAAACCGTCAGAAGGATGAAATGACAAGGGATATCTTGACAGTAACAAACGGAGGCGCAATAATATCGCGGATAATGTTCAAAGCTTATACAAGTCATGCTCAAGCAAAGAGCTACCTTGGCGAGCTAATTGAAAGTGGATTGATTGAATATGACACGCTGGATAGAAAGTACCGTACCACTACAAAGGGATTAGAATATCTGCAGGCTATGGAAAGGATATCAGAAATGCTTACCATAAACGCAAGGCGTTCTGTTGCTGATAAGAAAAGCATGGAAGTAAATCAGTTCTGAGCAGTCTACGTTCTATCCAGAAAATCAGCATTTAGAACCTTTCCCCAACTTCTTCTGGTTCTGCTGCCAACTCTACTGATTTTCTGTGCTCCTGAAATTCGACTGACGGCACTAGGCTATATGCAGCTGCTTCTTTACCTGACCGCATATCTCAGCAAGCCTGAACGGCTTCTTTAGAATATCCTTATACTCGACCACTGGCAAATTGGTTTCAAGGTCTAGCGAGTCGATCTGAAATGCCGTCATTAGTACTATCTTTGTTTCTGGCTTTATTCTTAGTATGTGCTGTGCAAGCTCTATCCCAGACATTTGCGGCATCCTCACATCTGTTAATACTAGAGAAAAGAATGAAGGATTTTTTTGAAAGTGACCAAGCGCCTTGACAGGGTCGGTAAATCCTTCAACTTCAAAGGTCCATGCCTTAAGGTACATTTCGACCATTCTAAGCAGGTCAGGCTCGTCGTCAACAACCATTATTCGATAATTGCCTAACATGATAAATCACGATTTCATAGGGTGTCATAAGAACGCGACTGGCAATCCGCGCAGCTCTGGCGGAAGCGCTTCATGAATTCTTGGCAGGACTTCCGTCTGCTGGCTCTGCGGTACCCTTTCAACCTTTACTGGGAGGATGTTCCGCCTTTCACCGATATACGTGGTTTCGCCCAGGTCATAACCAGCTACTCTTAGATGCTGTTGCCCAGCTTCTGTAACTGAAATTATTATCCCAAGTTTTCTATTATTTACGCTTACAAGAAACCAGCCGTCCCTTTCAAGTATATTCACCCAGAAAACCAATGTTGTTTTAGGAGTTTCCATATTTTATCACCTAACGCCTGATGGCATCAAGCGTCGATTTGTACACTTGTGCCCTGATTTTGTGTTGCTCGGCTTTTCTATCATCGCCTTGTGCTAATGCCTCCTTGGCAAGCTTCAGCTCTTCTACAACCTTTTCGAGCAGTTGATTTTGATAGTTATCGGAAATATTCTTTAGCGTATTATCTGCTTTCTCTTTTATTCTCTGATGTGCAGCTTCAATCTTCTCCTGTATAATATCCATCTTTCGTGGTCTTCTTTGCGGGTCAAATCTCACGGGCCTCGCTAA
>DATFDX010000106.1:0-3490 GCA_035251875.1 Nitrososphaera sp.
CGGAGAAAAGCAGCCCCTCCAATCGTTGCCGAAAGCGCGCCAAAAACAGATGAAAAGAGCTAGGCCTGCTTGCCGTTCATGAAGCGCTCGAGCCTGTCCATCGCCTTTTCGAGCATCTCTTCAGGGGGCAGATACACGATCCTGAAATGACCCGAGCCGTAGGTCGAGCCAAAGCCAGAGCCGTGCACGGTCAGCACTCCGGTGCTGTTAAGCAGGTCGACTACAAAGTGCTGGTCGTCCTTCCACCGGGTGCCGAGGTTCACCTTTGGAAAGACGTAGAACGCCCCGCGCGGGACCTTACACTGCATCCCCATCGCGTTGAGGCGCTTGACAACATAGTCGCGCCTCGCCCTCAGCTTGTCCACCATTTTTGGAATATGGGTCTGCGGGCCCCTGAGCGCCTGAACAGCCGCGATCTGGACCGGCAGGTTGGCCGCTATCCGCACGCGCGCAAGCTTCGGTATGTCTTCGCGCAGGCCCGCGAGCTTTTTGGAGTTGCTGTTCATGGCGATGTAGCCGCAGCGCCAGCCAGTCATCAGGTATGCCTTTGAAAAGCCGTTGAGCAAAATCACCGGCGCGTCCTTGGCGACCTTGCCGATGCCGGTGAACTGGGAATCAAAGACGATCTTGTCATATATCTCGTCGCAAATGACGTAGAGATCATGCTCTGTCGCGATGTCTATCAGCTGCTGCAGGCTCTTCCTGTCGAAAACCTCGCCGGTCGGGTTGTTCGGGCTGATGATGCAAAGCGCCCGCGATCTGGGAGTTATTTTCGATCTGAGGTCTTCAAGGTCGGGCTTGCCGTCAGAATGCAGCTTGAACTCTACAGGCTTGCCGCCGTAGAACTTCGCGTACGACGAGTACGGCGGGTAGTAGGGGCCGGGCATCAGCACTTCGCTGTTCGGGTCGACTATTGATGCCATGGTCATGTCAAGGCCCTCCGACACGCCGTTTGTGACGATTACGTCTTCTTCAGTGAGGTCGAGCCCCTTTTCGGACTCTTTTTCCACTATTGCCTGCCGGAGCTCCGGCAGCCCTTCAGAATCGGTATAGTAATTTTCGTCACGCATTACTGCATCGACGAACGCCTTCTTTATGTGATCCGGCGTCTTGAAGTCGAACTTTACAGGGTCGCCTATGTTAAGGTAGATTATCTCCTTGCCGGATGCCCTGTATTTTCGCGCATAGGTGGTGATGTCTCGTATGGCATATTCCACGCCATGCGTCCTGTCAGATACCTTCAAGCCAGACACCTACATGAGAATTTGACCGAGATAAAATGTTATGTCTGATATAGTCTTACGTAAAACCCGGGCAATAAATTTAAAGCCTGTCTTGAATGTCTGCTCCTTGCAGATGGTGGCCAATTATGACGAGGTAATGAAACTGGCGCTAGAGCGCGGGTTCTACTTTCCCAGTTGCGAGATTTACTCTGACGCCCCTGCAGGCTTTTGGGAGTACGGGCCGACGGGCGTCAACATGAAGAACAAGTTCGTCGAGCTGTGGCGGCGCGAGCTGGTCAGGCGCGACGGCATGATGGAGATCGACGGATGCCAGATAATGAGCAAGAGCGTGTTCGTCGCGTCGGGCCACATCGGCAACTTTACAGACCCGATAGTAAAGTGCACAAAGTGCAACTCTACCTTCCGCGCCGACCGCTACATCACTGAAAAGACGGGCGAAAACGTTCCGGAGAGGATGGCAGACGATGAAATCAACGCGCTGATCAAAAAGCACAACCTGAGGTGCCCCAACTGCAAGGGCGAGTTTGGCGGAGTCAGCAGGTTCAACATGATGTTCCGCGTTGGCATCGGGCCCGCGGCGGAGGAGGCGTACCTGCGGCCAGAGACCTGCCAGACAATTTTTGTCGACTTTGCCCGCGTGTTCAAGACGATGCGGGGCCGCCTGCCGCTTGGGATAGCCCAGGTGGGCAAAAGTTTCAGAAACGAAATCGCGCCCAGGCAGAGCCTCCTCAGGCTGAGGGAATTCTATCAGGCCGAGATCGAGGTGTTCTGCAACCCGGGCAAGCTGAACGAAATGCCCAAGTTCGACGAAGTCAAGGACACCATTCTACGGATATCTTCCCACGACGGATCGTCGATCACGGAAACAACGGCCGCAGGTGCCGTCGCGAACGGGCTGATACCAAACAAGCTTGTCGCCTACTATCTTGCGCTACTCATAGAGTTCTACGACAAGACCGGGGTCGACGCAAAGCGCAGCCGGTTCCGCCGGCTGTCGGACGAGGAGAAGGCGTTCTACGCCTCTGTCGCGTTTGATTTTGAGGTGGAGACCAGCATCGGCTGGCTCGAGCTCGTGGCTTGCAACTATCGCTCAGACTATGACCTGAAGGGGCACGGCACCACGAGCAAGCAGAATCTGGAAGTAGTCGATCCCGCGGACCAGACCAAGGTGTTGCCGCACGTCTTTGAATTGTCGATGGGAATAGACAGGAGCATCTACACCATCCTGGAGCACTGCTATTACGAAGACGAGCAGCACGACGACAGGGTGGTGCTAAAGCTCAAGCCGTACCTTGCGCCTGTCCTGGTTGGCATACTGCCGCTGATGACAAAGGACGGGCTGGGCGAAAAGGCGCGCAGGATCCATTCAGACCTGAAATTTGACTTTGACACATTTTACGACGAGTCCGGGTCAATTGGCCGGCGCTACCGCAGGCTTGAGGAGGTGGGGGCGCCTTTTGCCGTGACAGTCGACCAGACCACGATGCAGGACGACACCGTAACGGTAAGGCACAGGGACACGATGCAGCAGGAAAGGGTCAAGGCGTCAGAGCTCCGCCAGTACATGCAGAACGCGCTCACCCGGCGCTGATACTGCAATCGCATTCCCTAGAGAATTTTTGGAATCTTGTTAAATATGATGGTAAACCACCATGGTGGTGGAAGCAGGCTACAAGGGCAGGATCCTCGTCGTGGATGACGAGCCGGACATCACTTCTGTAATGAAGCGCGGCCTTGAAGCAGCCGGATACGCTGTAGACACATTTAACGACTCCGAGCAGGCGCTAGCGCATTTCAAGAACGACCGCTATGACATGTTGATATTTGACATCAGGATGCCCCGGCTCAATGGCTTCCAGCTGTACCGGGATATAAGGAAAAAGGACGGCAAGGCAAAAATCTGCTTCATGACGGCATTCGCGGTGTATCGAGATGAGTTTGAGAAGGTGTTTCCGGATTACGACATCAAGTGCTTTCTTACAAAGCCGCTCGGCATAAAGGACCTGCAAAAAATCATAGAAGCAGAACTGGAAAAGAAATAGCTTGCATGGTACGGAAAATTGCAAGAGATGCAAGATGCATTCTTTTTAAATAAAATATTGCACAATCCTTAGTATCTTAATGGAAACTGCAGAGGCCCGCTGCAACTGCCCAGATTGCAGACTTCACACATTGGCGGATTGTATTAACAACAGGTGCGACTGCTGCGATCTGGAAGATGTCTTCATAGTAATTTCCAGGCAGCG
>DATFDX010000107.1:0-5707 GCA_035251875.1 Nitrososphaera sp.
ATCTCCTTGCCGAGAAAGATCATAAAGACCCCGTTTGCCGCAAACATGGACAGGAACACCGCGCCCGCCGACGCAAAGGCCAGTATGCGGAGGCTGGCTTCCGAGCCGCCAAGCTCCCCGATTATAGCCGGAGCCGCCAGGTTGAGCGCCACCGCGCCGGCTATTGACACTGCTATTGACGCGGCCATCAGCTTGCGGTAGCTGTACTGCAGGAACCAGTCGATCTTTTTGCTTTCTGACACTTTGAGAGTTATCGCGCGGTTGTGCACAAGGGCATAGATGGGCGACGTAATGACGTACTGTATGATTGCAACCGGCAGTATGACCAGCAGCGCGAGGTCCGCGCCGATGTGGTAGACAGAGTTGAACGACAGCGGCAGGATCGTGCCGTTTGCGGCGGCCACCGCGGCAGGGTTGAAGAACCACGCTACCGCCCTGTCTGCAAATAGCAGGACAAAGTAGAATGTGCCATACACAAAGTAAGGCAGGCATTCCAACACCTGCACGCCAAGGCGCGAAGTGATAGTGTTGTCGTTGACTGTGAGTGGGCTGTAAAAGTGCGGGGCGTTCTTGGCAACTATTGAAGTCGAGCTCTGCCCCATTATCTTGTAGTGGTGGTATATCGCAAAGCAGGAGAGCACCCCGAACGCGCTTCCAAGGGCGGCAAAGTATCGCACAGTGACGTCTGGGATGGCGTCAGGCGCAAGGAAGAAAACGCCGGCGAGGGTTGCAAACGCGATTGAATACGAAATCCCGATGTGAGCCAGCTTTTTGAGGGCGTACATTATTACATAGCTCACCCGGTGGAGTGAGATCGTGACCGTGCTGATTGCCGCGATTGTGGCAAGCTCTAGCGGAATGTTTGCAAGCACCGACGCACCGTACAGCACGGCAACAGTGCCTGACAGTATCACCCCGGCAAGGGCGTAGCTTCGCTTGATGCTCCTCTTTACTTCGCCAATGTTCGTCTGCGAATAGTAGAACGAGAAGAGCCGGTTGTAGTTCTGCAGCAGCCCCTCTGTCACCACGAGCCCCAGAAAGACGCCGGCCAGAAACACAGTCGTCACGTCTGCGGGCAGGCCCCAGGCCATCCAGAGCGATACACCTGTCACGAACAGGAGCACGAGCGAGCCGAGCCACGGAAATATCATGCTGAGGCTCTCGGCAAGGCGCCTCTTTGTGCTAGGAACTTCCATCGCGGAACTTGACGCGTCCGGCCTCTGCTCGTCGTATGCGTCGACAAAGTTGTAGACGTACTTGGCAAGCTCATGCAGGTTGTCAAAGCCGTTCTTCTTTGCGGTCCTGTCGTCGTAGCCCAGCACTTCCAGGAACACCAATACGTCGGCCATATTGTTGACGCTCTGCTGGATTTCGGCTATCGACCTTGCAGTCTTGCTGGCAAACACCCTTGCGTCTCTTGAGAGTTCCTTGTTTTCTTGAACTGGCCCCATCTAGACCGCCTCCCCGGAGCGTATTTTTGCCACCTGCAGCTTGCTTATCGACTCGATCACTCCCTTCAGCCCCTGCTGCATCTGGACCTTGGCGTCGTAGCCGAGCACTGCCCGTATCTTGTCGATCGACGCAAGGCCGAGCTTCATGTCGCCGGGCCTCGGCGGGGCGAACTGGTGATCGATTCCCGTGGCGCCCACCAGATCTTTTACAATCCTGACCAGCTCCAGTATGCTAGTCGCCCTGCCCGACGCGACGTTGAACATCTCGCCGACTGCGTTTACAGACTCCATTGCAAGCATGTTTGCCTGCACGATGTCGTCAACGTGGACAAAGTCGCGCACCTGCTGACCGTCGCCAAATATGACCGGCCGACCCCCTTCGAGCAGCTTGTTGATGAAAATCGTGATGACCCCGCTGTAGTCGCTGTAGCGCTGGCGCCTGCCGTAGACGTTGAAGTAGCGCAGCATCACGGTTTCAAGCCCGTAGGTGCGCCTGTACGCGTGCAAATAGTCCTCAACTGCAAGCTTGCCGGCTCCGTAGGGCGAATTGGGTCTGCAGGCCATGTCCTCGGTCGCCTTGCCTTCCAATATCCCGTAAACTGCCGCAGAGGATGCAAAGACAAAGCGCTTGACTCCGGCCTTGACGCAGTAGTTCAAGAGCTGGAGCGTCATGTTCACGTTGACGTCGTGCACGAGCATTGGGTGGCTCACAGACTTGGGCACGCTTGCTATCGCCGCTTCGTGGAAGACGACATCTATGCTGGTGCCCTGCAAAAGCGCTTCCGCTTCCCTGGCGTCTCCGGCCATAAAGTGGAGCAGGCTGCCACCGCGGTGCTGCGCAAGGTTGTCAAGCGTGCCGGTGCTCAGGTTGTCTATGACAAAAGTCTCGATGCCCCTTGCCACCAGCTCGTCCACAATGTGGCTGCCGATAAAGCCAGCCCCTCCCGTGACTAGCGCCCTTGTGATTCTCACTGAGCCGCCACCTCCTTTGCAATTGGCGCGCGGCTCTGCTGCTCCGTCAGGCGGTCGTACTGCTCCCTGTACCCGCCAAGCGATTGCTCTATCGTAAAGCCTTCCTGAACGCGCTTTAGCGCGGCCGCCCCGAGCTTTGAGCGCAGCTTTTCGTCCTGCAAAAGCTGGATCAGCGCGTTCGCAAGCTCTTGTGGGTGGCTGCTCCGGACCAAGAGTCCGCAGCCTTCAAGGGCCTCGTTGATGCCGCCTACGTCGGTGGCCACTATGCCCTTTCCGCACGCCATCGCTTCAATGATTGCAAATGGAAAGCCCTCGGTGATGCTGCTGATGACAATCGCGTCTGCTGAGTTGTAGGCTATTTCCGGGTCCTTGACCTTGCCCATAAAGCGGATGTTGTCCTGCAGGCCGAGCGTCGACACCATGTTGATGCACCTGAGCGAATATTCCAGGTCGGTTGACGCCCCGTAGATCAGGCACTGGATGTCCGGCACCACATCCTTGACGTACCGTATAGACTGGATGAGGTTGACGATGTCCTTGAAGACGTCGACTCTGCCGATGCAGGCGACGGTGGGCCTTGCGTCCTGTCTTTTCACTTCGATTGGCCGGAACTTGGCCGTGTCGACTCCGTTGTATATGACCTTGATCTTGGACGGCTCGACCCCCAGGCTCTCCTCCCACCTTGCGTTTGCATAGCAGACAGGCGCAATGACGTCAGCCATCGAATACACCGTCCGGACGACGTTTGCTGAGAACAGCTTCCAGAAAATGTTGGACGGCTCGTCGCGCAGGTACGCGTTGTAGTAGAGCAGGAGCTCCCGGAACGCCACGCCGTGCTCGGTGATTATTATCGGGCAGCCGTGCTCGATCTTGGCCGAGACTGCTATCATTGCCGGGAACCACGCAAGCGAGCAGTGCACGAGGTCGACCTTTGGTATCTCGAGCGACAGTATCTGCATGTTGCGCTGGATAATCTGGAATGCAGTCAGCGCCTCTTTCATCGTCATCTCGCGGTATAGCGGGTCGCGCTCGAGCAGGTCCAGGAAGGACTCCCACGCAAGCGTGTGCTCCAGGCACTTTTTAGAGTCGTAAACCGAAAGGAATTTGTGCAGCCGGTGGACGATCTGCGACAGCTGCGCCGGGTCGCAGTCGTTTGAAAACATGCTAGCAAGGAACTGCTTGTAGAGCGGCATGAACTCTTCCACTATTACTTTGTCCTTTGTGCGCGTTATCTTGTCCAGCAGCGGCCTGCCCGGCTCGGTGTAGAATTCCTCATACCTGTTTGAGCCAAACAGCGGCATGTCTATCACCTGCTTTACGTGGATGGGCACAGCGAACCGACCATTGACGTTTGGGTTTGAAAGCAGGTTAATGACAGTAAACTCGCAGTCCGACATGCTCTCTACCAGGGTCTTTTCCCACGAGTAGACCCCGCCAGACATGACGTTTGGGTAGCTGTCCCAGTTAACTAGCAATACTTTTTTCATCCAGCCTGCTCCCTCCGTCCACGTTTATCGATCTCATGACGTAACTCGGATCAAACGACTCTGGCCTGGCCGCACCGGATTTTCTTGCCTTTACAAAGTTTTCAATTTCGCCGGCCAGCCCTTCTGGAATGCTCGCTTCCTTCTTTTTCGGATCTGGCTTGACTGCTTCTGCCCTGCGCAATTCCAGTTCCTTGGCGGCCTGCCCTGACCGGGAAAACGGGCTTGTCCTTCTCGCAAGCGTGGCGTACCTTTCGCGCACGGTCTCTGCAGCGCCGTCGCCGGCAAGGGTATAATTTTCAAAGGCCTCCTGCAGCGACCATAGAGCTTCCCTTATCGACTCAGATATTGCAACTTCAGAATTTTCAACGTAAATGCCGGCTGCCTCTGAATACAATGTTCGCGCCGGCGAAAATGCGCCCATCCTTGCCAGGCAGTTTGCCGCGCACGAACAGCTAAGTGCAGCCCTGACAAGCGAACGCTGTTTTATGCATTCCAGCGCATCTTTGATGTAATAGGACACGGCGATCTCAAAGTTCCCTTCGTCCTCCGACTTTACCGCGTTGAACCAGAGATTAGACTCATCTGTAAGTCTCTGTAACCAAGTTTTTACCTGCATTCCACTCAAGCCTTCTACGCCCAATTTTTAACCCAAGAGCAATTTTCTCTACTTAGAATCGTTCAAGCTACGCTTCTAGAAGCAAGCTGAATTGAATAGAAGAAGGTTAGTTCAGCAATAAATAAACACGGCAGAGAGTTGCACTCGTGAACATTCTAGCGATAGGCGCTCATCCAGACGACATAGAATTGGGCTGCGGCGGGCTCCTCATTAAGGCGGCAAGGCAGGGGCACGACGTATTCATGTACACCCTGACAAGGGGCGCGGCGTCTGGAGACCCGGAGCAGAGGACAATGGAGCTGATGCAGTCTGCAAAGTTCATCGGGGCAAAAGCGCTGTGGATAGACAACTTTGAAGACACCAAGCTCAACGCTAGCACCACCGACCTCATAAACCACATAGAGTTTTTCATCAACAAGGCCGATCCTGACATCATAATCACCCATTCGCTTGGCGATGTGCACCATGATCACAGGGCTGTCGCGTCGTCCACCATAGAAGCTGGAAGGTTCATCCCGAACATCATGTCTTATGAAATCCCGCTCACAAAGGAGTTCAAGCCGCAAGTCTACTATGACATCTCTGACGTCGTCGACGAAAAGGTAGAGCTCATCAAGATATTCTGGTCGCAGCAGAGCAAGCTGTACCTGAAGGCAAACGCGATCAAGGGCCTTGCAGAATACCGCGCGCTCCAGAGCAGGCTCAACACCTCGATAAACTATGTCGAGTCGTTTGAGGTGCTAAAGCTGTGCTTTGGAAAAGAGTTCAGGCTCTGGAAGGTTCCAAACGACAGGATACCCAAGACCGCCGGCGCTGCCAGACCCAAGGAGATAATCGAGCTGATCTAGAGGGGCATGGAATGTCAGGGCCGCTAGCAGTAGTAGACCAAGCACCGCAGGTAAGAGCGTTGTTTGCCAAATTCAACCAGGTGAACGACCCGATTGTTTCAGAGTTCACAGAGTCGATACCGGAAAAGTTTGCCGACGCAGTAGATCGCGTAGCGTCGCAAAAGACCCTTGCAAGCGACTTTGTGCTGCGCAACCGCGTGATGCTAAAGTCGTTTATCAAAAAATTCCATTTGGAGGCCGGCACGCTCACAGACAGGGTCAGGAGCAGCATCGAGCTTTTGGACGACCCAACGACCAGGATAGTTGTCTCCACGCACCAGCCAAACCTCTTTG
>DATFDX010000108.1:0-2816 GCA_035251875.1 Nitrososphaera sp.
GCAAAGTCCCTGTCTTCAAACGTCCATATCTTGTTGAGGAAAAAGTTCGAAGTTATCGAGGATACTATTCCCGCCACTGCCGCGTACAGGTACGAGAGGTCAGGCACCAGGCTGCCAAACAAACTGGTGACTGCATAGTTGACAAGAAGGCCCGTCGCTCCGATCGTGTAGAACCTGCCTGCCTTTGATAGGAACCGGACAGATGCGCGCCTTTCGCCGGCGGCGACAGATCTGCCGTAGCGGTACAGCTTCCACACCGCCCTGAAATAATCAAACATGACTGCCGAATCGAGCTTGCTGGCGCCGGCCGCCCTGTTGGTAAATGTATATGGCACTTCCCTGACGCGGGCGCCCTTTGCCTTCACCAGGATTTCAAGCAGCATCTTGTAACCTATGGCGTCGAACTTTACGCCGTCTATTATGTGGCGCCTGAACGCAAAAAAGCCGGACATCGGGTCCTTCACCCCGATCCCGAGGCCCACCTGCGCTATCTTGGTCGCGCCCCTGCTCATCAGCCTGCGCTTGAACGGCCATCCTGTGACTGAACCGCCCTTGACGTACCTCGACGCGACTACGATGTCGCATTCAGGGTTCTGGAGCTCTTCGATCATGTGGGGGATCGTCTGGGGCGGGTGGGAAAAGTCGCCGTCCATGACCACCACGATATCGCCGGCGGCCGACTGGACGCCGGCAAGTATGGCAGAGCTCAAGCCCTGCTTGTCAGGCCGGTGGATGACTTTGACGCGCAGCTTTTTGTTGCTTATCTTGCCTGCGTGACGGCTGGCAATGTCGCCAGTGCCGTCAGGCGAATTGTCGTCCACAACAATGAGCTCTGAGGCAGAATCGGCAGAAAGCGTCTCTGCAATGGAATCGAGCATGCCGGCTATGTTCTGCGACTCGTTGTAAGTTGGAAGGACTACAGACAGCGGCACCTTGCCTGTCTTTAACAGCTCTTCCTGCACCGGTAGGTCCACAGGCTCTGGTTGTACGGTGGGGTATAAAATTTTTAGTTAATGTCAGATATGCCACGGGTAGTTATCGCAAAGGGCACGGGGACCTTGCCGGCGGGCTGCACGAGCAGGGCGCGGAACGAGGACTTTGCGGCGTCCACTATCTCCAGCTCTAGCTTCACGTGGGAATAGATCGAGACCGAGCTCCCGAGGTATTCGCGCTGCTGCGACGGGATCACCGCTTGGGCCACGTTGCGGCCGGCCTGGTCGACTACTGTTATCGGCACGCTCCGGACCATATTCGTCGCCACGACCGCGCAGCCGGCATTTATCGCGGCAAGCGCCAGCTCGTGCAAGTGCTTCATCACCGCAAGGTGCCGGGCGGGGCCGGAATATTCCGCGGAAAAGAGCGACGTCGCGGTGTCGACCACCACGAGCCGCGGGCCAGTGTCGAGGATCTTCTTGACCGCGCTTGACTGGTCGATCGTGTTGAGCGCCCTTACAAACGCGATCCTGTCCAGCGCGCCCGGCGAGCCGGCTATCTCTACTATGCGCTCGGGCCGGAACGTCCCGGCGGTGTCGACAAACATCGCATTTCCACCGTCGCTGACGCAGTTGGCACATAAAGTGAAACAAAGCTGCGACTTGCCAGAGCCGCTTTCGCCGTAGACGTCTGTCACCATCCCGGTGCGCACGCCCCCTCCAAGGAGCGCGTCCATCGCCTTTGAGCCAGTGGAAATTGTAGCCAACGTGCCGAGCTGCCTGACTGTGTACAAAACCTGCTTATGAACCTGCGCAAAGGAACCTTTTTATGCGAGCCACGATTTTTTTAAAAGTGATTAGTTAGATTGTCATCTTCGCCTTCATCACAACAGCAGCCAAAGCGCCCTCTGTCGACACTGCAACGCTCGATCAACAGGAAGGTTGCCGTTAGGCTCAAGAGCGAAATAGAGTACAAGGGCAGGATGAACAATGTCGACTCGTACATGAACCTGATACTAACAGACGCCGAAGAGTTCGACGGCTCCGACGTGCTTGCAAACTATGGCAAGGTAGTGATCAGGGGCAACAACGTGCTGTTCATCAGACTGGAAAAAGAGTTTTAGCATGAAGCCTGTGTGAATTTGCAAATGGCAAAAAGATGGCTGTTCACATCTGAAAGCGTAACCGAGGGCCACCCGGACAAGGTGTGCGACCAGATTTCTGACGCGATATTGGACGACTTTCTAAGGCAGGATCCTGACTCGCGCGTCGCGGTAGAGTCAATGACCACCACCGGCATCGTGTTTGTCGCTGGCGAAGTCACGTCAAGGGGCAGGGTTGACGTGCAAAAGATCGTCAGGGACACTGTCCGGGAAATAGGCTACGATAAGCCGGAATACGGTTTTGACTGCGATTCATGTTCAGTGCTTGCGGCTCTCCACGAGCAGAGCCCGGACATTTCCATGGGAGTCACGGCCACTTCGGACAAGGAGCAGGGGGCCGGCGACCAGGGGCTGATGTTCGGGTACGCGACCAACGAAACGCCCGAGCTGATGCCGCTTCCGATAACTATGGCCCACCAGCTGTCCATGAAGCTGGCGCAGGTGCGCAAAAAGAAGGAACTGAGCTGGGTCCGGCCCGACGGCAAGTCGCAGGTTTCTGTCGTCTATGAAGACGGCGTGCCAAAGCGAATAGACACCGTCGTCGTTTCGACTCAGCACTCGCCGGACATTGGCATGGCCCAGCTGCGCGAAGAAATAATCAGCAAGGTGATAAAGCCTGTCTGCGGCAGCTGGATCGACGGCAGGACAAAGTTTCTGGTAAACCCGACTGGCAGGTTCGTCATAGGCGGCCCGCCCGGAGACACCGGCCTGACTGGAAGAA
>DATFDX010000109.1:0-3063 GCA_035251875.1 Nitrososphaera sp.
CGGCGGCATCGGAAAGACGAGGCTGTTGACAAGGGCCAACCTCACCAGCTCCCAGTTCAAAAAGTACATCGACCTTCTGGTGGAAAAAAAGCTTGTGGCGGAATTCGACCCGAACGGCAGGAATCACTCGTACAAGACCACCGGGCTCGGCCTGCAGTACCTGGAGCTTTACAATTCGATCAAGTCAGTCTCGTACCTTAACGCGTGACAATTCAAATATCCCCTTTCTGCTCCAATCTGCATGGCAACCGGCAAGATACAGACAAAGTTTGGCGACATTGCGATAGAATTTTTCTCCGACGCGGCTCCAAAGACGGTAGAGAATTTCATAAAGCTGGCCAACAGCGGCTTTTACGACGGCCTGGTGTTTCATCGGATCGTCCCGGGCTTTGTGATACAGGGAGGCGACCCCAACACTAAAAGCGCGGACGGCAGGAGCAGGTGGGGCACAGGAGGCCCGGGCTGGACCGTCAAGGCCGAGTTCAACAAGAACAAGCACTCTAGAGGGGCGCTCTCGATGGCAAGGTCCCAGGACCCAAACAGCGCCGGCTCCCAGTTCTTCATAGTGCTGAAAGACTCGAACTTTTTGGACGGCCAGTACACGGTGTTTGGGCGCGTGACTGAAGGCATGGACGCGGTTGACAAGATAGCCGCGCTAAAGCGCGACTCTGCCGACGCGCCGGTGGACGCCGATCAGGCAAAGATGGAAAAAGTAACGGTCAGCTAGATCCGGCGATCATGGCCATTATCATGGCCACCCACGCCTTTTTGTTCGCGGCGTCGCTTATCCCAAGCATCCTGTTTACCGCAAGCCCGTCATAGAGCGCGACGAGCGCCACTGCAAGGCTTGCGGCATCAACATCTTTTTTGAGGAATCCTTCCTCGATTTTGATCTTGACCGATTGCATGACGTGGTCGTGGACCTTGGCGTGGAGCTCGTACATCGACTTTCTCAGCTTTGGGTTGCGGGCTGACTCGGCCACCATCTCCAGCATCACCCTGTCGTTTCCCTGCTCGCGCCGGCGGATGTTGTCGTAGATCTGTTCCGCGTCCGAAGCGACGTTCTCCTTCCGTACAAAAAGCCCCGCGTCCTCCTTGTCGCTTCTCTGTATGTTGTGCTCGCAGATGGCCAGAAAGAGGTCTTCCTTGCTTTTGAAATAGAGGTAGATGGTGCCCTTGCTCAGGCCAAGCCTCTTTGCAATGTCTTCCATCTTTGTCCTGTCAAAGCCGGTCTGGGAAAAACTTTCTATCGCGGCCAGGATTATCTTTTCCTTGAGCTCGGCCTTGTACATGCTCGTTACTTTGGGCATGTCATGACACCTTTCCGGCTACCAATGCCATTTACAATCCTGCAGTGTTTAATAAGGATAACTGACCAGTCGGTCAGTTTAGAAGCGCTATTCGCCGACTTCAACGTCAGAGTGGTGCTCGCGGTGGTGCCTGTCCGCTTCCTCCTTTGTAAGGAACTCTTTTGCGCAGTCCATGCAGCGGAAGGTGCCCGACTCGTATTCAGACATTGGTACTATTTGGCAGGGGTGGCTAATATAGCTAACAGCAGCCAGTTTTATTAATGCAGGCCGCTGTACCAGCCGTGAGCACGCTTGGGAATCGATTATGAGTTCCTCAATTCTTTCTGCAAGGACATCATTGAAGAGGACAAGTCCCTCCGCTGGGCGGCCATGGTCAACAAGAACGGAGTCATACTGACCCAGAAGGCAAGGCAGGGCGTCAAGCTACTCCTCACCGAGGAGGAGAACGAGCAGTACGCCGCAAGCGCCATCGCTAGGCAAAAGACGAGAGGCAAGTTTGAATCCAAGATAGGCAAGATGGTCTACGCCTTTGGCAGGTACGACAGGCTGCTCAGGGCCACGATCCCGATAAACGAGAACTATTACCTGCTCGTCACGTTCGACATCGAAGAGAAGAATTTCGACTCTATCATAACAGACAAGATCACCAATGTGGTAGCAGAGAACAAGAGCAAGTTCATCACAATGGACGACTCGATCTGACGCGCCAGTTGGATAAGATTTGGACATGATCTGGAAAAACCGTTTTAATAGTCATCCATGATACACGCCCTATGAAAAAGAGCATAATTGTTGCAATCATTGTTGCGGCCATAGCGGTGCCGGCCGGCGTCTACGCGGCATCCCCGCTGTTCATAAACACCACGATAGACGAGCCGCTGCCGGTTGCAGGCGACGAGATGATGGAAGACAAGCCCGCGGACGACGCGGCAATGGCAGACAAAGACGACACCATGATTGAAGAGGACGATAGCATGGCAGATGAGGACGCGATGATTAAAAAAGAGCTTGAGGGCAGCTTTGCTGGCGCCGGCGACGGAATCCATAACGCCGAAGGCATTGTCAAAGTGGTTTACCTCGAAGGTGGAAGTGACGTGTTAAGGCTTGAAGACCTGAAAGTCACAAACGGCCCGGACCTGTACGTCTACCTTGCCGCTGACAAGCAGGCGTCTGATTTTGTCGACCTTGGCAGGCTGAAGGCGAACAACGGCAACCAGAACTACGACATACCCGAAGGCACAGACCTGTCAAAGTACGACACAGTGCTTGTGTGGTGCAAGCAGTTTTCAGTGCTCTTTGGTAGCGCAGAGCTGACGCCGGCCTTGTCAGCCTAGCCTCTTTCTTTTTATTGCCTGCCCAGAAATTCAGAGTATTCCTGCAGGGCCTTGTTGTATGCGATGTTTGTTAGCCTGTCGGCTTCCCGGTTCTTTTCCCTTGGCACCCACTTGATTTCAATGTCTGAAAACTTGGCCTTAAGGAGTAAAACCTGTTTGTAGAGTGGAATGATCCTTTTTCCCTTTACCTTGTAGTTGCCCTCCAGCTGGTTGACTACGAGCTGGGAGTCGCTATTTATCACGATCTTGTCTGAGGCGAGGCCGCTGGCGGCAAGCCACTCCAGCGCCTTGGCAAGAGCCGTGTACTCGGCAACGTTGTTTGTAGAATCTTTTGAGAAGGGCTCCCCGGCTACGCCGTAGTCGCTGTGGACGGTCCTGCCGTCTCGTTTTACAAGAAAAGCGTAGCACGCGATGCCACC
>DATFDX010000110.1:0-10207 GCA_035251875.1 Nitrososphaera sp.
TCGCGTCTGCGATGTCAATGTCTACCATGTCCCTGTTTGAAACCGTGGCATAGCCTGCCGCGCGCGACTGGGCGCTGTTGAGCATCGAGCGGATGTCGCCCCTGCTGTTGTTGACTAGGGATATCCTGTCGCCCGGCCCCAGCTTCACGCCTTCGCCCTGGAGCACGTGGTCAAGGAACAGCATCAGCAGCCGCGGCGGCACCGGGGAAAACGCTACCGCCTTGCACGCCTTGGCAAGGTCCTTTATCTTTGTGGATTTCGCGTTGGCGGCCATTATGACTGGCACCGTCGGCTCTTTCATCAGATCCACGAGGGTGTCGAGGCCGCCCGAGTCCTCCCTGCCCGAGATGCCGTCCACCTCGTCTAGAAACAGCATTATCTTTTGTCCAAACAGGTTGGCGGTGTTCTGGAGTGCGGGAGTCAGCATAGCCTGCAGGCTGTCCCTGTTGCGGGTGTCGCTTGCGTTCATCTCGACCAGGTGGTAGTCAAATTGCCTTGCAATCGCGTGCACAAGCGTGGTCTTGCCAGAGCCCGGCGGCCCTATCAAAAGCAGCGGCTTGCTGCCGCTCACCCAACCGCCCAGCCACTTTAGCGCGGCTAGCCGGGCGTCTTCGTTGCCTATCATTTCCTGCACGGTCTTTGGCCTGTGCTTTTCAGACCACATCATTTGGCAACAGCTTCTATCTTTTTCTGGAATTCCGAGAAAGGCGCGCGCTTGACAAGCTCGTTGTACCAGTACTGGTTGTAGTGCTTGACGGTCATGAACAGGAATTCAAGGAACGGCTTGAGCTTGAAGCTCTCTGGCAGCATGTCAAGGGCGATCTTGGCCTCGTCAAGGTAGAGCTCGCTTTTTGCCATAGTGAGCTCGAATGCGCGCCTCACGTCGCCGGTGTTGAGAGCGTAATAGAGCGGCCACGACGGTACCTTGACCGCGTTGTTCTTTATCGCGTCTTCGATCTCGTTGCCGCAGCCGACGCACTCGCCGGCTTTTGCCATGCCAAGGTGGAAAATGTCGGATAGCGGCCGGCGGTTGAGCGCCATGTTCCTGCCCGCCGTGCCCATCACGGCGCGGTATTTCTTGTAGCACTCGGTCATGTTTTCGTCGTTTATTGACGTCGGCTTGATCTTTAATTTCACGTCGACGTACTGGCCGACCCGGGCGTCCTTGAACCCTTCTTCAAAAGCCCTGAGCACCGAGTCTCCTCCTTGCGCGATTTTGTTCCTCGCTATGCCAAGGATGTATGGGTTCATGAACCTGTAGTCGTCGAGGTATTCAAGGTCCTCGTCCTTGTCGACTATTCTGTCCATCGGCTCCGACAGGTCTATTGCAATAATGTGGCCGTCGATCACCGCGTTCCTCTTTTCTTCCGACGCGCCGTCACCGAAATATTCGGAGGCGCCGTCGTAAAGCGCGTTGAAAACCGGGAACGTCATCTTTACAAAGTTGGAATTCAGTATCCGCTTGACCCTGTCGCCAAGGACGTCGGGGTTTGACAGCCGTGCCTTGACGTCTGCCACGCTTCCGTCCGGCAGCGCGAGCTCTTGAGAGCCCACGTCGTCTGCGAATTTGCGAATTGTGCCGGCGGGGTTGCTGTCGGCGGCTATCGCCTTCTGCAGCGACATGACGAAGCGCTGGGCAAAGCTGGAGAATTCCTGCTCTGTCTTTTCTTTGTACTGGTTGAATTGCCGGTAGCCCTTGCTCCTCAGCAGCCCCTGCTTCATGATGTCCTTGCCGGCCTGCGTGCTCCGGAGGGCCTCAATTGAAAAGATCGACTCGTCCTTGCCGCTCATTTCTTTGCTATCTTGTCCAACCAGCCATTGATAAGCGTAATGGGAGGCTAGGGGAGCTCTCCCGCCACGCCCTTGCGTCACCCGCTCAGCCTAGCCCCTTTTGCAAAAGGCTGGCAGCGATCGCTTTTATTTTTTGTGCAAACAGAATATAGAAATGAAAAGGAGAAGAGATGGCTTACCTTGAAGCCATCGCGATTCTTTCTTGCTCGTTCTTTTTCTTCACCGCGTGGCTTGCCATGTCGTTGTTGGAAGCCAGGATGATTTCCTTGGCAAGCGCCTCTTCGATCGCCTGTGGGTTGCTGTAGGTCGACTCCCTCACGCCTTCTGCGATAAATCGTAATGCAAGATCCACCCTGCGCAGCGGAGCGACGTCGACTGACACGTGGTAGACCACACCTCCGTACACGATGCGGGTCGTGTCCTCGTTTGGCGATGAATTCTCGATTGCCCTCACCAGCAGCTCTACCGGGTTCTTGCCGGTTTCTAGGTGTATGATTTCAAACGCGGTCTTGACTATATTGAGCATCCTTGCCTTCTTGCCGCCCATCCTGCCGGTGTTCTTGGCATATTTCTTGCCGAAATGCATCATCTTGTTCGCAAGGCGTTCGACGATGTTGACTTCCGCCTTTTTCAGGCGTTGGTGCTCGTGTCTTCCAAACGTCACCGGGATCACCGCGGGCTTTAGGCTGATCACGTTCTTCAGGCCCGGGTCGTTTATCTCGATGCCAGTCGCGTCCCACTTGTGGAACAGCTGTATGTGAACCTGCTCTTTTCCGCTCATCTTCTCGGCTTCTCCTTTCTTCCGTGGACAAGCTCGTTCAGTGAAACGCCGTTGACCTTGAACACCTGCCACCGGACACCGGGGATGTCGCCCATTGCGCCACCCATTGAGCCTCCTATGCCGCCAATGATGACCTCGTCGTGCTCGTCAACAAAGTTTAGAGCGCCGTCTTTTGGCAAGAAGGCAGTCACGGACTTGCCGTTCTTTATCAGCTGAACCCTGACGCACTTGCGCACTGCAGAGTTGGGCTGCTTTGACTCGATTCCTACCTTTTCCAGCACTATGCCCCTTGCCTGCGGCGCCCCTTCGAGCGGGTTCGCCTTCTTGTCAAGCATGAGCATCCTTCTCTTGTAATACTTGTCTGCCCACCGGGCGCGGCTCTTCTTTGCCTTGAGAACCCGGCCTGCAAACAGACCTAGCGGAGATTTACCCATCCATATTCACCCTATGACTAATACCTTGTTCAGGACTTACTATCTGAACATTGGTTATTTGGAAGTATCGCTTTGCAAGGAGCCTTGCCTTCTCGGCGTTCCTCCCCTCCCTGCCCACGACGGCGCCCTTTTTCCTCTGGTCAACAGTGACCACGGCCTGCTTTGTCCCGTCTGGCCTGTCAGATATCCTGACGTCGTTTACCATTTCGGCGTTGAGCATGTTGCGGATAAATTCGGCCGCGTCGTCGGAAAATTCGACAAGTTCAATCTTTTTTGCAATCACGTTCTGCAACTGCTTGATCGTAGAGCCACCCTTGCCGATTGCAAGCCCCATCTGGCCCTTGTTGACTACGAAAATAACGCGGTCCATCTTTTCGTCGACGATACAGTCCCTTGCAGTCGCGCTTGTAATGCTCTGGAAAAGGGACATGAGCCGCAGCTCGTCAGAAGTTAGCTTGATCTCCATTTTTACAGCGTCCCTTTGACGTGCGGTGCAAACGGCGACAACAAATCATGCTCACAACTCTTGCTCAATTTAAGTCTTGGCGCCTTACTTGGCGGCCGTCCCTGTTTCCGACATTATCGCGTCAATCTCGGCCGCGGTCCCGCTCTTTATTGCTATAGCGGTGATCCGGAAAGACTTGTTGCACATCTTGCCCAGCTGCACAGAAGTGCCGCTATATTCATAGACTGCGACGTTCGCAGCCTTTGCCTGATCTTCGAGCTTTGCCCTGTTGGCCAAGTCGATGGACTTGCTCACGATCACCAGTTTTGATCCCTTTACCGACTGCAACACTTCCTTGACGCCGATCTTGTACTTGTCGGCGGCTACTGCGTCTTTAATCACTTTTTCCAGCGCTTTCATTGTCCTTCACTTTCATGTAGAGGTCTACCATTCCGGTGCCGACGGGTACGGTGGCACCTACTATAACGTTTTCTGTCACTCCTTTCAGCGTTTCAATCTGGCCTTCTAGAGACGCCCTGGCGATTGTTGGGACCGTGATCTCGAACGCGGCCCTTGCGAGCACCGAGGTCTTTGTCCCTGCGATTCCGTGTCTGCCTATCTGTTGCAGGTAGCCTTTTGACGTCATAAGGTCGGCGACCAGCATGATGTGGCGCGTGTCGACTTCCAAGCCCTGCTCTTCAAGCGTGTTTGTGACTTCCTTTATCAGCGCAGTCCTTGCCGCTTCGATTCCAAGCGTCTGCCATATCTCGTAGACGTTGTTTGTCGTGATCCTGGTCAGGTCAATGCCGTCGACCGCGACTACCTTTGCAAGGTTCGAGCCGGCGGTCTGGATTACCCACTCTTCGTCCTGTTTAACAATAGTTACGCGCTCAATGTCCGGCACTCCCTTTACCCTGGTGTTGAGCAGCTTGCTCTTGAGCGTCAAGAGCGTCTGTGCGTCCGGCTCGTCTGGGACCGTCACCTTGAGCGAGAGCTTGTTCTCGTTTGGCTTGATTGTATATTTCTTCTTGGCGCTTTCGAGCACTTCCTGCACGTCTGCAAAGCTGCATCCCCGCTCTGCCAGTTTCGCTTCAGACAGGTGGAACGTCAGCACGCCGCTGTAGTCGGTGTCCGACCTGTCGATGAGGTCGCCTATCTGTGTGAACAGTATCTCCCTTGCGACTTCGAGGGCCTTCTCCCTTGACACTCTGTGATCTTCGTCAAGGTAAATGTCCATGGTCGGCGTCACCGGCTTTTTGCGCGCGTCAACAAGTTCAATGAGCCTCGGGAGGCCGAGCGTCACGTTTCTTTCTTTTACGCCTGCAAAGTGGAACGTCCTTAGGGTCATCTGGGTTCCCGGCTCGCCTATCGACTGCGCGGTGACGACTCCTACTGCCTCTCCAGGCTCTGCAAGCGCCCTGTCAACCAGGTCGAGTGCCTTCTTCATCACTTTCTCGACTCCGTCCTTGCTCAGCCTGTTTTCGAGCAACGCCTTTTCCAGGTTGGACTTCATCCTAGGGTTGAGGTTCTCGGCGTATTTTGCAATGATGCCCTTGATGACGTCTTCTGTGGCCTTCCTGCCCTCGTCAATGACCGATTCAGCTTCAATGAGCCTTGAAATGTTGACGGCCTCTCCGTGATCGCTCTTTGCCGGGTCGATCCCGTCCTCGCCGTAGAGATACTGCACGATGTTGCCGTGCGGGTCGCGCACCGTCTGGTCGTACTCGATCTTCAGGTGCTCGAGCGCGTTGATGAGCCTCCTCTGCATGTAGCCCGACTGCTGGGTCCTGACCGCCGTGTCCACAAGGCCTTCCCTGCCGCCCATCGCGTGGAAAAAGAATTCCAGTGGCGACAGCCCGTCGCGGTAGTTCGACTTTACAAAGCCCTTTGCGTCCGGGTTTGCGTCCTTTGGCTTAAAGTGCGACAGCGCCCTGTTGTGATAGCCCTTCATGATCCTCTTGCCCCTGATCGACTGCTGGCCGAGCGCAGCAGTCATCTGGCCAATGTTGAGAGTCGAGCCCCTCGCGCCAGTAGACGCCATTATCACGCCCGAGTTCTCGTCTGGGAACGCGCGATCGGCAGTCCTGCCGGCGCGGTCGCGGGCGCGTGACAATTCGTTTACGACGTAAAGTTCTAGCGCCTCTTCCGCGGCAAGACCCCTTGTAAGCGGAAGCGTGCCATCATTGTACTGCTGTATCAGCTCGTACACCTTTTCGTAGGTCTTTTGGATGATGTCGCTTATCTCCTGCCTTGTTTCCGGTGACAGCCACAGGTCAGAGTAGCCATAAGTGAACCCTCTGTGGGTGATGTAGGTCTTGAGCATGGTGAGGATCGAGTCGAGGAACTTTCTTGCCGCGTCCGTGCCATAATCCTTGGCGATCCTGTGGAGCACGCTGTCGGGCTCTTCAGCGCCGATCGATGCCTTGTCAATGACTCCGCTCTGGAGCTGGCCGTTCTTTATGACGACGTCCTTCCCCTCGCCCTTTGCCGCCTTGTTCCATTTCGACGTGATGATAAAGTTAAAGTCCTTTGGCAGGAATAGCGAGAACAGCTGCCTGCCCGCGTAGAGCTTTTGACCGTCCTTTGTCACCGCCGGTTCTGGCAGAGGCCCTTCGTAGTCGCCAATCATTGCAAGGTTTGCAAATTCGTCCTTTGTCAACGTTGTCCCGTCTCGGGTCAGCATGAACGCGCCGGTGATAAAGTCCCTGATGCCTCCGATGATCGGGCCTCCGTACCTTGGCGAGATCAGCTGGTCCTGTACCCTCATCAGAAGAGTGGCTTCGGCCCTTGCCTCTTCGCTCTGCGGCACGTGGAGGTTCATTTCGTCCCCGTCAAAGTCCGCGTTGTAGGGCGGGCAGACTGCAGGGTGCAGCCGGAAGGTGCGGTATGGGAGCACCCTGACGCTGTGCGCCATTATGGACATTCGATGGAGCGACGGCTGCCTGTTGAAAATCACAATGTCGCCATCTGCCAAATGGCGCTCGACAATGTACCCCTGGGCGAGCGAGTCGGCTATTGCCTTTCTGTCGGTGACATAGTCGAGCCTTATCTTGACACCGTCGGGCCGGATGATGTAGTTTGCGCCCGGATACGTGTTGGGGCCGTTCATCACCAGCTCCTTAAGCCTTTCAAGATTCCATTGCGAAACGGTTTCTGGTATCGTAAGCTTTTTGGCGACGTCGGTCGGTACGCCAACATCTGCAATCGTGAGGTTTGGATCCGGCGAGATGACGGTCCTGCTTGAAAAGTCGACGCGCTTGCCCGAAAGCGATCCCCTGAACCTGCCCTCTTTGCCCTTGAGCCGCTGGGTCAGGGTCTTGAGCGGCCTGCCCGACCTGTGGTGGGCCTGTGGTATGCCGGACACTTCGTTGTCAAAGTACGTCGTGACATGGTATTGCAAAAGGTCGACGAGGTCCTGCACGATGAGTGGTGGAGTACCTGCCTCCTTGCTCTCCTTGAGGCGCTGGTTCACCCTGATGATGTCGACCAGCTTGTGGGTCAGGTCGTCCTCAGACCTAATGCCTGTTTCAAGTATGATTGAAGGCCTGACGGTCACCGGCGGCACCGGCAGCACTTGGAGCACGAACCATTCCGGCCTTGCGGTCTTTGGATCGTACCCGAGCAGCGTCAGGTCGTCGTCCGGTATGTGAGTCAGCCTTTCGCGTATGGTAATTGGAAGCAGCCTGTTTTCGCCGGCGTCAGTCTTTTCAACAAAGATTGTCGGCTTTGTGAATATCAGGTCGTACTGGTCCTTGCCGCAGTGCGGGCAGACCTTGACTTTCTTTGACCGCTCGATTATCTCGTCCTTGATGTTTTCAAGCGTAATGACAGCATATGCCGCCTTTTGGTCGCGGATCTGCTTGTACTTGGTCAGCTCTTCCGGATCGAGCTTGATCCTGTTGCACGACCTGCAGGAGATCAGCAATAGCTTGTGTATGTCGTCAACGAACGCGATGTGCAGCACCGGCTCTGCCAATTCAATGTGCCCAAAGTGCCCGGGGCATTTTGCAGATGTATTTCCACAAGTAGCGCATTTCTGGCCCGGCTCTAGCGTGCCAAGCCTGTTGTCCATCAGGCCGCCCTGCACCGGCATGCCGTCCTCGTCGTATGTTTCCGGCGCTGTGATCTCGGCGACAGAGAACTTTCTGACTTCGGTCGGCGACCATACGCTGAACTTTATTCCGCCCAAAATTTTTGCAGATTCTTCCATCATCTCAATTACCCCCTAGACCTTCTCCTTCACGAGCAGCCTGGGAGCGACGTTCAGGCTCATCATTTCCTGTAACAGCAGCTTGAACGCGTAGGCAATAACCACCGACGATATCTTGGCCTTTTCGCCGCAGACGCGGCAGACATAGCGGCGCTGCTTGACGTCATAGTAAGCGAGCAGCCCGCAGCGCTCGCAGACGTTGACCTCTGCCTTGTCGGACTCTTCCAGCAGCCGGTCCTTTAGCATCATTGACGCGCCGTATGCGATAAGGCAGTCGCGCTCCATTTCTCCGAACCTTAGTCCGCCGCCGCGTGCCCTGCCCTCGGTCGGCTGCTTTGTCAGCATCTGGACCTGGCCCCTTGCGCGGCTGTGGATCTTGTCTGCGACCATGTGGTGCAGTTTCTGGTAATAGACGACTCCAATATAGACGTCCGCCGGGAACTTTTTACCCGTCCTTCCGTCGTACATCGCCTCCTTGCCCGTGTACTTGAAGCCGTACTGCTCCATCGCGTTCTTGATGTCGTCGCCCTTCTCTCCAAGGAACGCAGAGCCGTCGACGATCCTGCCCCGGAGCGAAGCGGCCTTGCCGCCAAGCGACTCCATGAACTGGCCGACAGTCATCCTTGACGGGAACGCGTGTGGGTTTATCATGACGTCTGGCACTACTCCGTCCTCGGTGTATGGCACGTCTTCCTGGTTTACCAACATGCCGACGACACCCTTCTGGCCGTGCCTTGAGGCAAACTTATCGCCGATCTCTGGTATCCTCATGTCGCGGACGCGGATCTTGTACATCTTGCCCCCTTCGACTGACTGCGTAACTATTACTGTATCAACGACCCCGTTCTCTGACGGCCTGACTCCGACTGAAGTGTCGCGCCTGTATGGCCCCTTGACCTCGAACTCTTTGTACTCTTCCATGAACCTTGGCGGGGAAGTCCTGCCGATCAGAATATCGCCTCCGTTGACCACGGCTTCGTGCATTATGGCTCCGTCCTGCTCCAGCAGGCGGTAGGCCTTTTCGCCACGGTAGCCCCGTATGTTGGCGTCTGCCACCGGCAGCTCAAAGTTGTCCTTCATGCCTCCGGGGTACTGCTTGGCCTCGGCCTCGTAGATCCTGTAAAAGAACGTCCTGCCAAGACCCCTGTCGACTGACGACTTGTTGAACACTACTGCGTCTTCAATGTTGTAGCCTTCGAACGGCAGCACGGCAACAACTGCGTTCTGGCCTGTCGGGCGGTCTTCGAGCCCAAGCAGGTTTATCGCCTTTGTGCTCACCACCGGCGTCTGCGGGTATAGCATGAAATGCTGCCTGACGTACGTGCTTGCGTTCATCAGCGGTGTTGAAAATCCAAGGCTCTGCTTTGCCATCGCGCTTTCGTACGTGTTCCTCGGCGACTGGTTATGTTCTGGATATGGAATGATCGAAGCACCAACGCCCAAGATGGCTGACGGGAATATCTCCAGGTGGGTGTGATTTGGCTCGAGCTTTTTCGGGTCGATTGCGACGTAGCAGTTCTCCTCTTCGTTTGCGTCAGTCAGTTCAATGACGCCCATGTAGAGGAGGTCGTTCCACGAAAGGAACTTTTTCGACACCTTTTCAATCACTTCATAAGTTACAAGGGGCTTGTTGTCCCTGATCACAACGAGCGGGCGCAGCACTCTGCCGGCGTTGCAGCTGATGTAAAGGCGCTTTGTTGCGTTCTCGTTCTGTGAGCTGTAAAGGTATATTCCAACGTGTGGGTGGATCTTGCCCGATCTCCTCATAGAGCGGAGAGTGTCGGCAAGGTGGTCTCCTTTTTCGACGTAGCCTATCAGCCTGCCGTCGACAAACACCCTCGTGCCTAATTCCCTCAGGTCCTCGTCGGCGTCTTCGACGTTCTGCGCGCCAAGCTCGTACAGCTTTTCCGTGACTTCTGCGCTCTGCGCGTTTACAGAAATTATTGCCGATAGTGCAAGGTTCTTGACCAGTCCGCAGTTAGAGCCTTCGGGAGTTTCAGCGGGGCAGATCCTGCCAAAGTGCGTTGCGTGCAGGTCCCTTGCCTCAAAGTTGGGCTGGCTCCTGCTGAGCGGCGACTGGATCCTGCGCAGGTGCGAGATAGTTGACATGTAGTTCGTCCTGTCCAGTAATTGCGTGACTCCGACCCTGCCCCTGCCCCAGTTGCCCGTGGCAATGGCGTTGTTAAGCTTGTCAGAAACTATGCCGGGTCGGACAGCTGCCGCGACTGCGTTTATGCCGCGCTTTTGGCCCGAGCGCTCCAGCTGATACTTCATGTCTCTTATCAAATTGCGGAAGGCAGTCCTGAAAAGATCTGCAAGCATCTGGCCGGCGAACTTGATTACCTTGTTGCCATAATGATCTTTATCATCGGAGTCTATCCAGCCCATCTTGAGCTCGATAAGCTTGCTTGCCGCTTCGCCTAGGAACAGCGCTTTTTCGTGCCTGTTGTCTGGGTTCTTGCCAATGTGCGGGAGAAGCCCCCAGTCAAGCAGCGTCTCTGCCCTCTTTATCTGGAATTCCTCCAGCATGCCGGGCGCAATTCTTT
>DATFDX010000111.1:0-2990 GCA_035251875.1 Nitrososphaera sp.
AATTCTGTTCCAAGTTGCTCGGAGGAGAGACGGGGGCGCACTAATTGAATACTCTCAAGAAGATATTTCGGGATTTTCTTGGCGGCGTGTAGTTTTGCAAGTTTTTCTCCAGATGCAGAAACCAACATCTTGTTGTGCGTCTGATTTAGGTATGCCAAGACGCTTGCATCAAGACGTTTCAAAATATGTCCTACTTGGAAATAAGATGGATTATGTTTCAGGTCTAGCAGAAAGAATATTTCGTTGCCCGACCGAAGGGTCTTGCGATCCATAGCCGAAACAGTGTCTCCGATCTGTTCCCTTATTTCTCGATCAGCCCACTCTTGATCCTCTTCTGAAGGATCGAATGCAAATTCGTCAGGAACGTATTTGCCTCGAGGGCGCGGCTTGGTTTTCTTTTCTAACTTAAGTGATGAGTCGATGAAATGAACAATTTCGTCATCGCCCGTCCAAGGCTCTCTTATCCCTGCCAACCATTCCTTGGTTAACATAGAACATTATAAACTATTTTCCCGCAAGTATAGAAGCCAATCTAAGCGCTCCTATAGCTCTATAATGCTAGGAAACTAGATTTGCAGCCATTGCCTATTACATAGCAATGGTGTCAACGACATACGGTAACGAAAGTTATTCGTGTGTAGTTGGTCACACGGGTTCGGGAGACTTTTTTCAACAGACCTAATCCCTCTGAACCCACTATTAGAACATTTAAGAAGAGCACAAATCATTGTGGTGTACACCAGCATTGGCGAAAGACCAGCCCTATCTATCTAGACTTGTTTACAACCAACGGTCTGCATTAGGCTGGCAACTTGGCCAGCCAATACAGCCAGCAAGCTAAGAAATTGAATGTTAAAAGGTGCGAAGTGCGGGATTTGAACCCGCGATCCCGAGCTTGGGAAGCTCGTACCTTAACCAGGCTGGGCTAACTTCGCACGATTAAAAATCGTAGAAGATGAAGATAAAAGCGTTTGTTATCTGAGCGTAAAGCTCCTGCCTGATCTGAACGCGATCGTCCTTGCCGACGACCTGTCCCGGGCCCCGCGCCTGTTTGCGTCGGCGTTTTGTGAAGTGCCGTGCTCGTCCACTATTTCGACGCTTACGTTGCTGTGAAATTTCATCTTTATCATGCGAGCGATCTGCCTAGCCATTGAAATGTCGCCGTCGCCTATCTTGACAACCTTCTTGTGCGACTCTATCCCGCCAAGCATCGCCGACACCTGATCTACCGCGTCCTCCGGAGTAGACTCGACTGCGCTTGAGATTTCTTGGTGCAGGTAGATCGCGGATATCCCGATCCTGCTGCCCGGGTCGATTCCTATGGTCAGCTGGTCGTCTGCTCGGTCGCCTATGATGCTCTTCAGGATCTTTGCCTTTGCTATTGCAGGGTACTTTGCAAGCTCGGTGTCAAGCATCACTGCTCCTTTCCTGTTGACAATGATCGCCTCGTCCCGCGTGGTGATGATGACTTTGGCGCTTGACGACGCAGCCTCTTCTGGCGATAGCGAGTCGAACTGCATCTCCATCAACTTCAAAGCGCTGGTGATGTTGTAGTACGGCCTGCCGCGAATGGTCGCCACTGCAACCTTGCGGTGTAAAAGCTCCTCAGTCAGGGGCGCTTCTTCAACAAGTAGCTTTGGTCGAAAATCGCTTTTAAAGTTTGTGGATTGGGCGCTATTTTTTTGGCTTTGCTGCCTTTTGAGCCGCCGCAGCGGTGGTGTCTCCAAGGACCGTCCTGACTATGTTGTCGACTGCCGCGTCAAACGAGGAGTTGATGTTCTTTTTCAGGTTGGCGACGTTTGCCCTGCCCGTCTCCCCTATCTTTTCCGACTCGGCCTCGGCCTCCGCCCTGGCGCTGTCGACTATGCGCTTGGCTTCTTCGTTTGCCATCGCGATTACCTGCTGTTTTAGCTTCTCCACTTCTTCGTTGGAGTGGGCCATTATGCGCTTTTTCATTTCCTCGACGCGGACATACAGGCCGTCGATGTCGCCTTCTAGCCCTGATAGAGCGCCGACAATAGTTTCAACTGCAGAATGCGAGGTTGGTGGAGGAACTTGAGCGTGTGTGGTTTTTTCCTTTGCCAAGCCACCAGAAATGAAAAGTAGAGGGATATTAAAACCAACTGCTACGTCGTAAGGCTGAGAATGGCCTGCGCCATGTCGCCCTTGCTCTCTGTCAGGGCCGATATCGCCTTTTCCCGGGAAACGCTGGCCTGTTGCATGACAAGGATTACGTCCTCTTCCTTGAACGACGGGACATCGCGCTGCTTTTCTTCAATGTCGCTTGCGACGACCTGAAAGATCGTGCTGTCCTTGCCCTTCATTTCAATGACCTGCGGCTTGACCAGGTAGAGCTCTTTCTTGTCCGTCTTGATTATCACTTCTTCAACGTTGTCCAGTGTCGTCATGTCAAGGCCCATCTTGTCCAGCATTCGCCTCATTTCGCGGTTGCCGCCACGCATCATATGCTGCCGGTTACTCGCTTCTACCTTTTATTCCTTCTCGAATCTTGACTGCCACTCCCCTGTTGTACCGCTTCATGAGCGCAAATGGCAGTATCGCGACGCCCACGGCTATCACTATGTTGCTGTCAATGACGGCCACGTCAGATCCAACTTGCACGTTTGACCCGCACCACTCTACGTGCCTGCAGAAAAGCGACCGGCCCTCGCTGACAAACGGCACGGCGTCCTGCACCGGCGCAACGCAGTTTTCCCGGAATTGCCTGCTCTTGTCCAAAAAGTGCTGGGCGCCGGCCTTGGCCAGCGCAATGCCGCCGTCGGTGCGGAGCGTGCCGGCCAGCCTGCCATCTATGCTAAAGTTCTTTATCCGCCCGGTGCGCCTCGAATATTCAAACTGGACGTCGGCAGGGATGGAGTCGGAGACCCCGGCACCAAAAAGGGCGTCTACGTGCCGGCACACTTTATCTCGGGCATCGATCGGCAGAGGATTCAAGTAGAAATTCGTATTTTATATGCCACATAAATATA
>DATFDX010000112.1:0-3106 GCA_035251875.1 Nitrososphaera sp.
TCGGGCCGGCGGTGTCAAACTGCACTTCATGTGTTCCGGTCCCAAAGTCGGAGTCTGCGTTCTGGTTCTTGAATTCCTGGATGACGGTGCCGTCGGCGCTCTTGACTGTAAAGTCATAGTTTGCCCTTTCCAGCGGGAACCCGGAATCATCCATCAACGCTACGCTAAAGATCGCAGTGTCGCCGGGCTCGATGCTAGCCGGCTCCCAATTTATTTCGATCTCGTAGGTCCCTCTGCCGGTAGTCTTGCTCAAGGGAGGCGTTGGAATAATGTCGGTGGATGTTTGAACTTCGGGCTTGCCCATGCCGGTCTCTAACAGCTCGATAGAAAACTGTAGTGGAGGGCTGCCTGTGGTAACATCGGCATATGCTTCTGCCCTGATCGGGAACGGGAATCCGTTCTTTATCCACACCTTGCTGTCGACGTTCTTGTGCCACAAAATAATCGTAGTGTCCCATGTTTGGTCAGCTGCCGTTATTGTTTCTTGGCCGGCTGGCTTGACTTCAGGGCCGCCTATCGATCCGGTTTTGCCCCAAGAGCCTGCTTTCAGCGACAGCGGCGCGCCCTTTGTGGTAAATGCATCAAGCCAGTGAAGCGAGCCCGAGTATCCGCCGATAAAGTCGTTCATCTCTGCAGGTACTTGGCCGCCGCCTGCTAGGTAGGCCATGCTGTCTGAAAGCTTCCATGTTCCATCTATGACCTTGCCCGTGGCCGGATCGGCTACAAATGCCGGGACTATCCAGTCGCCGTCTTGCTGCTCCTGGAAGTACAGGGTAAGTTCAAAGGGCTGCTTGTCATTTGTTTGCTCTTCCATGATTCTGTACTTGACGTACATGTCCTGCTTGACACCTTCGCCGGGATACCAAAGATCGTCTTCCTGCGCGTAAACGCTGCTCGTCAGGGCTGCTGACGACGCTCCGAACGCGAGCAGCAACGCTACCAACGCAAAGGCAAGAAATCTATAACTCATTAATAAAAATAGGAATGTGGCAACTGATAAATGTTTATTCCAAGGGTAAACAAATAAGTAGAGCCAGACAAAGAGTCCTATACAAATGTGCAACTGCCCCAAAGTCACATTCTACGAGGTGGAGTTCAAGCTTGTCGGGATGAGGGTCGTGGCAAACCACAAAAACTGCGGCGACTTTTTGAACGACGACCAGTTCTCTTCGTTTGAAAAAGAAATGACAAAGTACTGGGGCTTTGAGGAAAAGAAAGAGTAAAGCGCCTTTATATGCCAAAGAACCGTGCTGTTTAAATTCGCCTGCATTTTCTACATGCCTGCCGCGCGCCAACTTTATTAATGCCGGTACGGATTCCGTGGGTAGGTGGATTCGGATGACCAAAATGTTAAACGTAAATATCGACACGTCAGGTATAGATGCGACTGAAGCCAAAGAATGGGTTAACGAGCTTGCCAACGTCTATGCGGATATGCAGATTTCCGATGTGAACGTTTCTGGCAACAAGATCTCGTTCAAGGCTGGCTTTTCAGGAATGGACGACACCGAGCCAGACGACATCAAGATGAAGCTTGAAGAGTACTTGACGATGAACGAAACATTCCACGCCAAGAGCATCAACGTACGCTAAAAGGCGTCAAGCCTTTTTCTTATCTTTTCCACAATCGTTGCTTACCCATCATGATCAATTGTTACTAAACGTTAAATAGAAAATTCTTGTCACAACCCATGAATGACTTGTAAGGGTATATGCGTCCGTCACAAGGCTCAAAAGCCTGTCGGCTCCGGCCGCTACGCCAGCGGGCAGAAGAGGTGCCAGATCTGCGAAATATTCATCAAGTGGGACGGGCTGTGGTGCCCGTGCTGTGGCTACAGGCTGCGGACAAAGCCGAGGAACCTGAAGTACAAGGCAAAGCTCAGGGCAAAGACTAGCGGCAGATTCGAAGCACCGCCTGTGTTGACCGTCAGACGGAAATAATCAGCCTTTCAGGCCGCCGCTCGCGGCCCTGAAGAGCTTTTTCTGCAACTTTTCAAGGTGCTGTACATCGCTGGACAGGTCCAGCGCAACTTGGATGAGCTTTGCATATTGACTATAGAACGGCTCCTTCCTTCCAGAAAGGTTTATCGCGGCGATCCTACCGGCGTAGTAGTAGCAGTCCGCAAGCATGCTGCGGCCAAGAAGGTGATCCGCTTTTGACGCAAACAGGTCCCTGTCGTAATCATTTGACTTTAGCTCCAGGATGGCTTTGATCGACCGCGATATCGCCGGCCGAGTTGCCCTTTCAATCGCGATGCACTCTAGCGCGACCTCGATGCCGTCTGCCATTTCGCCGGCGTCTGCCTGCCTCACCTGCTCCAGCTCGTGCAGCGGCATCGGCCTGGTGCCTGACAGGGCAAGCATCCCTCCCACAAACTCGTAGGCCGCTATTTTGAGCCACATCGCGCCTGCCACCGGATGCCGGGCTGAAGCCATGCGCCGCTGGCAAAAGAGCGAGCTTATCAGCGATTTCTTGCCGGCTGCAGCAAGCGCCTTTCTGTATTTTTCCGGCGGGACGCCCCAGGCGGCCGACGACAGCGCGAACTTTGTGTCTTTTAGGACTGCCATGCCGGCCAGATCGACAATATAGTTTTTCGCCGGCCCGGCAAAGTGCACGAGCTCGACTGCATGTTCGCCCACCTGCACTACTCGGTTTTCGCCGGGCGCAAACACCGCCAGATCGTACTCGCAGCAGTCAAGCGGCGTTTCGGAAGCGCGGCAGCCGATCAGCGCGACGGGATGCGCGAGTTCGCTTGCGAATTTCCTGACTGCGGCAGGTATTTGCGCGGGCAACCATGGGGCATTGGGAGCTCCGAGATTTAACCTGTTATGAGATGCAAAAATCAACTCTAATATATGAACAGAAACTATAGGTTAGCGCGATATGAAGGGCAAAGCCAAGGCAGCCCCGGCCACTAGGCGCGGAGGCAGCGATCTTGCAAGAAAGGTCAGGTCCGGCGAATTCAAGATCGCGGTTTACGGTCTGGGACACGTCGGGTCTCCGCTTGCGTCTGCCTGGCTCCGCGCCGGGGCGCACGTGCTTGGAGTCGACAAGTCCCCGCAGGTGCTTGAAAATGCGAGGAAGGGCAGGACCCATGTGCCAGAG
>DATFDX010000113.1:0-2706 GCA_035251875.1 Nitrososphaera sp.
GGCTCTTTTCTCCTCCCCATTATGACAATGTTGGCGCCGGCCTCGGCAAACTTTTTAGCTATTGCCTGCCCGATGCCAGTCCCGCTGCCGGTGATAACAACGGTTTTACCTCTAAATTTTAAGCCAGACTTGAGAGATGACTGCTCTTTCACAAAGTTGCCACTTTTCTAGGTCTATTAAAGGTAACTTCATCTCTTTCAGTATTTATGAATATTATTGTGGAATGTCAAAAAGTTATGGCAGTTCGCCCAGAGCGCGCAGCCTGTTCTTTATGTGGCCGGCTATCCTGTCCGCGATTTCCAGCATGACCTGGTTGAACGCAAACGTGTCTTCGTGGATCCACTTGCCATGGATTCTGATGTGGTCGTCCAGCGGATCGACTCTGATCTCGCCTTCCCGCAGCATGACTTGTTTCAGCATTTCGGTCAACTTGGCGTCTTGCTGCAACACTTCTGCAAAGTCTTCGACGCCGGTCCACCTGACGCCGGCTACGCGCTTCGCGCCAAAGTGACCCTTTGTTACTGGCTCGCATCTTGCGAGGAAGCTGCCGTTCTCCTTGCTCTCGCTTTTCAGGATATAGTGTACCTGGTAGTACTGCAGCAAACCATACGGCAATGGAACTGGGTCTTGTTTTGGCATGTTCAATTCCTCTGCAGCATCTGGACAAAGTCGATGTTTTTGCCACCGACGCGTATCAGGCCCTTGTTTGTCACGAACCTTGAAGACAGGGCAAAGCTGTGGCTGTAGTAAGCCTCTTCGCGCTCTAGCTTATACGATCCAAGCGGAAGCGCTTCGCAATCGATCCCGCTTTTCTTCATTTCCTGCGCCAGCTTTTCGTGCGCAGCCATCCTCTTTATGATGATTGGCTCGGCGTCGCCGTGACCGTGTTCTTCATCGTGTGACCCTGCATGAGAAGAATGATCTGTGTGTTCCACGGCAACTGGTAAAATTGCAGCCCACAAATAAATTCTACTGCTAGAGCTTTTTCAAATAGTTCTTGACGCCCGACTTTTCAAGCCTGCCGGCCTTTTTCAGCACGCCTGATTCTAAGTCGCGCTTGTATTTTTTAACCTTTTTCGCAATGCCCAAGTGCTTTGTACCAAGGATCTGGCATGCAAGAATGCCGGCGTTCTTGGCGCCGTTTACCGCCACGGTGGCGACAGGCACTCCGGGCGGCATCTGGGCTATTGACAGGAGCGAGTCAAGGCCGTCAAGGCTCTTTGTCTTGATCGGCACGCCAATTACGGGCAGCGGCGTAAGCGATGCCACCATGCCCGGCAGGTGGGCCGCGCCACCAGCCCCTGCGATAATGACCTGAATACCCCTCTTCTTGGCCCCTGCCGCATAGCCGACCATCCTCTTTGTGGTCCGGTGCGCCGACACTATCGTGATTTCGTTTGGAACTCCAAACGAGTCCAGAACTTCCTTTGCCTCTTTCATGACGGGCAGGTCAGAGTCGCTTCCCATTATGATTCCTACAAGCGCTTTTTTCATGCTCCGCCCTCCATAGAGACAAGCTCGACCGTCTTTCTAGCCTTTGCGGCGCGCGCAAGGGCCTCTTTTACGGTCCTGCCGGTGGCAGTGATGTGGCCCAGCTTGCGCCGCGGCTTCGAAGTTTTCTTGCCATAGACGTACAGCTTTACTCCCGGCACGCTTAGAAGCCGCGTCAGTCCCTTTACCGCATATGGGCCGTTTGAATTTTCAGTGCCAAGTATGTTGACCATGACGGCAGGCGACAGCAATTCCGGCTTTGACAGCGGCAGGTCAAGCACCGCTCGCAGGTGCTGCTCGAACTGCGAGACGGAGCACGCCTCGTTCGTGTAGTGGCCCGAGTTGTGCGGCCTTGGCGCGATTTCGTTTACCAGCACGTCACCCCTTTTCGTGACAAACATTTCGATTCCAAATATCCCGGCGCCGTGCAGCACTTCCATGGTCCTTTCTGCCACCTTTTTTGCTTTTAACTCTACCTTGCGGCTGATCCGGGCCGGCACTATGGTGGTGTCAAGGATGTTGTTCTTGTGCATGTTTTCGGCCACCGGGAACGACTCTATCTGGCCGCTCGGGTTTCGGGCGACCATTATCGATATCTCTTTTGTAAAGGGAACAAACTTTTCCAGCATGCATTCCCTGCCTGAAAAGTAGTTGAACGCTTCGTGCACCTTGCTTTTTGAGGTTATCAAAAAGTTGCCCCTGCCGTCGTACGAGTCTTCGCAGGCCTTGAGCATGGCTGGAAAGCCGAACTTTTTGCACAGTTCTTGCAGATGGTCTTCAGAGCGCACTTGTGCGAAATCCGGCACAGCAATTCTGTGGTCTTTCAGGAAGGACTTTTGCCGATACTTGTTCTTTATTATGCGCAGCGTTTCCGGTGCCGGCCTGACTGGGTAGCTCTTTGCTTCAAGCTCTTTTAGCGCCGCAGAATTTGCCAGCTCGATTTCATAGGTCAGGACGTCGCATTTTTCAGCGAGTTTCATTATCGCATTTTCGTCCTTGAAATCAGCCACTATCTGCTCGTCTGCTATCTTTGAAGCTGGGCAGCCTTCTGTCGGGTCAAGAACTATAACCTTGAGCGACATGCGCCTTGCCTCGTGCGCAATCATTTTGCCAAGCTGGCCCCCGCCGATAATGCCCACGGAGAAAGGGCGGTCCATGGCAAGGAGGTCGCTGCTAACCATTAACTTGGTATAGCTGGTTCGCAGCAGCGTTAAA
>DATFDX010000114.1:0-2059 GCA_035251875.1 Nitrososphaera sp.
CTATTCGCCTTCCCATGCTCATCGGGTCGTCGTACAGCAGGCCCGAATATGGCGAGCCGTCGAGGTACAGGTTCGTCCCTGCGACAATCCGTGCAGAGAACTCGAAAGTGGTGAACCTGCCTTCGCTGTCGTAGACGCCTTCAAGGCAGAACGGCCCCGGCATCCCCGGCGGCACAAGCCGCTCTGCGGCGCGCACAAAGCTCTCGCCCATTTTGTATACTTCGTCCAGCAGCGACTCGCGGAGCACGAGCGGAATGTTGCCGATGACGTTGTACGACGGCTCGACTCCCGCCCCTAGCTGCTGCTTTGCCGGAATCCTGCCGATCCCGTCGATGTCCGATTCGTAGCGCCTGTCGATCCCGAGCAGCTCGAGCTCGCCCGTGACAGGCGAATAGAAATACTGCAGATACACAGGCACGCCCCTTACGAATTCCTGTATGTAGAGGTCACTTTCGCCCCTGATCGCCTTTTGATCAACAAGCCGCCTTGCGCCTTCTTCAAAGCTCTCCCGGTTCCACGCAAGGTAGTAGCCCCGGCCGCCGGCCGCCCCGTGCAGTTTAACGATGCAGAGGCCGCTGATGTCGTCCTTGGACTTGACCGTCCTCGGGGTCCTCAGGCCGGCCTCTTTCATGAGCTTTTCCTTGAGATCCCTGTCGGCCTCCCACCTCAATATCCACTTGTTGCCAAACACGGGCGTGTCAATCTTTTCAATCTCGTCGCTCTTCATCTGGGATATGAGGGTGCCGTGCGGCACCAATACTGCCTGCTTCAGGCGTTTGCGGCACCTGTCGCCGAGGACCTCTTTAAAGCTGTCAACCTCAATGATTTCGTCAATGAACCCAAAGCGCCGGTAAAGCCCGAGCCTGCGCTTCTCGCACACAAGCAGCGTCCGCAAGCCCTCGTCCTTGGCGCCTTTCAGCACCTGGAGCGAGCAGTGAGAACCAAGAGTTGCTATCGTGACCTTGCCAGCCTTTCTAGCCAACAGCTGTTGGTTATTCTCTGGGAGGTTAAAATCCTTCTCAATGGCATTTATAGCTGGCACGAGAACGAATTGCCGTGCACGACAGACTGACGCACACTGCAGAGCACGCGTTCATCGGCTCGCTCCAAAAGTTGCTGGGCCAGACTCTGAAGGTCAGGAAGGTGGAGCACAAGGCCTCTGGCAACACGGCGTCTATCGTGATCCCGCAGCTGGACCTTGACACCGTGATCAGGGCAGAGTCTGAAGTCAATGCGCTAATTGCGGAAGGACGGAAAATATCCGAGCGCGCGTTTGAGTCGCTTGAAGAGGCAAGGCGGCAGATCCCGAACCTGCGGGCAAACGAGGAGAGGATAGAGGGTCAGGTCAGGGTCGTCGAAATCGAAAACCACGACGTGGCCGCATGCGCAAGGGATCACGCCGGCAACCTGCACGAATGCGACTTTTTCTTGGTGACGCGGCTGGCAAAGAGCGGGAGCGAATTCGAAGTCGACTTTGTTGTGGGAAGACAGGCAAAAGAGACCGCAGTCGCACTGTCGGCCAGGCTGCTGAAGGTCTGCGGCGAGCTTGGCGCCAACATCAACACCGTCGAGAACACCGCGAAAAAATTAAGGATTGAAAATGAAGGCAACATAGGCAAGCTGCGCGCCCTTGGCAGGGAGAAACTGTCCGGAATAATACCGGTAACAAACGGCAGGATAACGCTGCTAAAAGGCATATTTGAAAACCTGGTCGACGAGCAGCTCCAGGAATTCGCCGGCAAAAAGATCGCGGACGCAAACACCGTGGTCCTGGTCGCAAACGTCGGAAGCGAAACGGCAAGCATTGTCTTTGCACGGAACGAAAAGATGGAGATCGACTGCAACAGGCTGTTCAAGCAGTTTGTCGGGCCGGACGGCAGAGGAGGAGGCAAGCCCCACTTTGTCACCGGCGTCGTCAAAAAGCAGGTTGTCGGTGACGTGCTGGACAGGATTGCAGGCGAAGTCCTTCGCTAGGTTCACCACAAGTTTTAATAGCCCACCTGATGTGGCTTATTTAAGCTAAAAAGCCCATGACAACTCCGAAAATGGTGATGATAGT
>DATFDX010000115.1:0-3382 GCA_035251875.1 Nitrososphaera sp.
TTGAATACAGCAAGGCGTTTGCGATGGTGGATCACCAGGTGGCGCATATTTTCGCCAAGGACGAGTTTGCAAGAGAAGCAAGGAAGGTGCTGGAAGCGACGGCCGGCGTGGATACTGTGCTGGATGCAGAAGGCAAGAAAAAGCTTGGCATAGATCACAGCCGGAGCGGCGAACTCCTGGCAATAGCCGAAAGAGACAGGTGGTTCAGCTACTACTGGTGGCACAACGAAAACTCGGCACCTGATTTTGCCCGCAGGGTGGACATTCATAGAAAACCCGGCTACGACCCTGTTGAGCTTTTCTTTGACCCAAAAACTAGGTCGATACCGCTTGACCCCTCCTTGGTAAAGGGCTCGCATGGGCGGCCGCCGGACCAGGCCACGGGCGAAGGATTAGCATTCTATGCTTCAAGTGTCAGGCACGGCATTGCAAAGTCCGGCGTCGCAAAGTGCACAGACATCATGCAAACAATGGTGGCCGCCTAGGAGGATCGCATGAAGTATTCAATAACGCTCGCCTCGTTTCGGAAAATAGAGCCGATTGAAGAAACGCTCTCAAAACTTGCCGGGCAGGGGTATGATGCAGTAGAGATGTATGGCGAGCCAGAAGCTGTAGACGTTGCGAAACTAAAGGACGTCCTTGGCACATGCCGCCTGCCTGTCTGCGGGGTGACAGGCATGTGGGGCGCAGCCAGCAAAGACGGATGGAAACGCAAGCTTTTGAGCTCAGACCAGAGCCTGGTTCAGACTTCAAAAAAGTACGTGCAGGACTGCGTCAAGATGTGCAATTCCCTTGGCGGAGAGGAGATTAACATCTGCCTCTTTGCAGACGAGCTACCGGGGTTTGACAGGACGCACAGCGTGCTTGCCCAAAATGAAAAAGAGCGGTTCGCCCAGAGGGCGGCGCCAATACTGGAAGAGCTTTGCAGGTTCGCAAAAGACCACGGGGTGAAACTCGTGCTCGAGCCGCTCAACCGCTACAGCACGCCGTACTGCTCGACGGCAAAGGACGCGGTTGCAATAGTTGAGCAGGTAAGCAGCGACTCGCTCGGGGTATTGCTGGATACCTTCCACATGAACATAGAAGAGGATTCATTCGAGAGCGCCATAAGGACTGCAGGCCGGCATTTGAAGCACACGCATTTCGCCGACAACAACAGAAAGATGCCGGGGTCTGCCCACATAGACTTTACAAGGATCATGAGATGCATGCAAGAATTAGGCTACGACGGCTACGCAAGCTTTGAGCCCAACATAGCAGACAGGAATTACGATGCTGCAACCAAAGGCGGCCTAGAATTTATGAAGCGGATCGAGCTAGATCGGCGCAAAGCAGCAGCTGCCTAAGGCCTGCAACTAGCCGTCAGAGAGACCTTTGCTGCGGTTCTCTGTTTCCTGCTCTTCAGATCTCGTGTGCTCCCTGAGAGACTCGACGGTGTCAAATGTCTGGCCGCATTCTCTGCACTTCAATATTTCGCTTGAAGGCATGCAGTATGATAGGCGACAAAATTTAAAAAAGGCACTCCTTCTAAACTGTATTCTATTTCTTTCTTCAATAGCCCGTAAATAAAAAATCGCTCCACTGGATGCATGTCATCGATTGCCAAAATCATTGAAGTCATAGGCATATCAAACAAGGGATGGGAGGACGCTGCGCAGACGGCCATAAATGAAACCAAGAAGACCGTGCACGGGATACATGGGATAAAGGTTCAGGACATGACGGCAGACGTGGACAATTCTGGCAAGATCACCAGGTACAAAACCACGCTCAAGGTATCGTTTGGGGTGGAACGCTAGCCCGAGCTCGCAGCCCTTAAATCCTGATGCATATTAGAGATGCTGTTGCTACAGCAACTCTTGCTTCAGGCTACTGAAATCGCAATAGTCGCCGCCGCTGTAATTATCGGCCTGATCGCGCTGTGGATAATCGTCACAATCCCGGTGTGGATAGCGGCCAAGGTCCTCACCTTGGGCAGGGCCAAGTTCACCCGCGCCATGCTGGTGACTGCCGCAGGGCCCATAGTTTACGCCATCGTATTTTTCATCTCAGCCGCTGTGCTGACTGTTGCTCTAGGCGACCCGACGGTACCGGCCATCATTGCGTTCATCCTTGCGTTCATTGCCTGGATAGGAGTGTTCAAGAAGGGCTTTGACACGGGCTGGATCCGCGCCCTCGCCATAGCCATACTCGCAACGATAGTGTTTGCAGTAATTGGGATCATAATCACGCTGATAATACAGGCAATAGTGCCGGACGCCCCGTCGATAACCCCGTTCCTCCAGCAGGCCTAGCTACTTTGTTGCAATGTTGTATTCGCGCTCGGCCCACTCGACCAGCGACAGCAGGTCCTTTGCGACGTGGTCTGAATTTTCCTCTGCCGCCGCCTGCAGCTCTGGCGTGGCAAGGACCGCCACGCGGAGCTCGCCTTTGAGCCTTCCTTTCATCGCCTTGGCGGTTGACGAGAGGAACCGGAGCGACCCTTCGCCGGACGAAAATATGCAGACAAGCATAAGGCCGCGCTTGGTGCCCCAAACGCGCGAAACGTAGCGCTGAAAGTCGATATCAAAGAAAGGGTCGATCTGCTCTTCGACGTCCCCGATGTAGAGCGAGTCCCACCCAAGAACCGAAAATGCCACGGCCGCGCTCTTGGCCACGTGGACCTTGTCGTCAGAGCCGGCCACGACAAGTACGTTGGCATTTGCCTTTTGCTCCGACGGCCTGACGTTGAACTTTACTAGGTCTATCAGCTCCATGGCCAAGCTCAGCAGGAATGCCCGCTCTGTCTTGTCTAGCCTGCCTCTGCTGTACAGTTCGCCCACCGTGTTGACGGCCGGCAGTATGACATCTGTCAGCACCCTTGCCTGGTCGATGTCGGAATTCAGGACGCTCAGGAGGAGCCGGCGCGCCTGCTCCTCTTCGCCGGCCAGCATGGCGCTTATCAGCTTTTGCTGCACCTGGATAAAATTGACGGGGAACTCGATGTCTGCGACGCCGGCCTCAAGGAACCACACGTTCACGTTGCCCGTCTTTTTCTTTTTCACGAGGCCCAGCGCGTGCATGACGTCCAGGTATTTCGTGATAGTCATCCTGTTGATGCCCGTCCTGTCTGCAAGCTCGATGCCGGACAGGCCCGTGCCGGCGCCCTGCAAAACGTCGACTATTTTGCGCTTGACCTCGTCGAGAGTGTAACGCCGGTACACAGAAGCTTTCCCCCGACTGCATGAAATAAACTTTGCATACCTAGATTGCACTAGAAGATTTCGCTGCCTGCAAGCTAGATGTGAAATGTTCGTAAACGCATATTCAATATGTTGACTTTTGTATCGCAGCCGCTTGAAACCATTCCTGATCTTTCTACTGGTAGTCCTGTTCTTTGCTT
>DATFDX010000116.1:0-7556 GCA_035251875.1 Nitrososphaera sp.
AAGTACTTGGACACTTTTCTTACAAAGTCAAGCGCGGACTCTACTTCCAGCTCCTGCCCCGAGAGCAGGATTATATTCCTTGCTTCGGCGGCCCACTTTTTGGCCAGCATGTCCAGCGCTTCTTTGTTTATCATGCTGAACAAGGCTGAGACCATTGTCTTTGGGACCGTGACTGCGGCGTACGAGCTTGTCGGTATGAACCACTCGGCTTGCGAGTCGATGACCGAGTTGAGGTATGCGTTGACGCTCAGCCCGTGGTTCGACGCATAGTCTCTTATGACGTTGAAGGACGCGTCGTTCACCCTCAGCGTGACCATCCTCTCCCTCTTTTTCATTGCAGGACGCCCGGATGACATCACTTGTAATACAATGTAATCACTTTTAGCAGTTTAGTTTCGTCCTGCTTTTTAAATGCAGGCGTCAATTGACGTGCATGTCTCAAAATGTAATGAAGAGCGCCGTGGAAAAACTGGACAAGGTCTATGTCTGCGCAAAATGCGGAACGCCGTTCCTGTTCATGTCAGACGTAGAGGACCATGGCGAGCTGGCAGGCCACGGCAAGATGTGCGAGTTCCCTCTCTAGGGCGCCTTCCATTTTCTCCCCTTTACCCCCTGCATCATGCTTTCCCAGCGGAGCTCACCCTGCCTGTACGACAGCGCTTCGCACCTTGATTCGAGCAGCGAGATCTTGGGCCTTATCTTTGCGAGCTCTTCAAGGCATTCTGCCCGCCTTTTGCGGATCTCCTTGACCTTTTTCTGCAGTTCCTTCATCCGGCTTGCAGCAACTTCGTTGTAATATACTATCCACCTGTCAAAGTCGGCGATCATGACCATTTCCGCAGAGTCGCAACGCCGTATTTCTTCCTGAAGGGAAGACGCCTGCTCCCTCAGCGAGTCGAGCTCTGCCGCCACCTTATCGACCTCTTTGCCTATGTGGCTTGACTTCTTCCGAAGCTCCCCCGCTTCTTTTTGCCGCCTGTATTCAATCGAAATGTTGCTTTCGATCACTGTACCGCCTTCGCAGGCAAGTGTATTTAGTAACTGTGCAAGCTGGCGCTAGTAGCATATTCAGGATTAATCATCCGGCCCCATTGCCTGATCACTTCCGCTTGTGCTGGTGGGCGATCCTGTAGTGTCGCTGGACATCGTCGTAGTCTGAAAACCTTTTGCCGCATATCATGCATGCGTGCAACGCTTGGTTAGTGTCCAGTATTAATCAGACATCTGCACGGGGCTTGGATCACATTTCCCATAAGCGTTTAGGAAAAAAGTTAGGTAGCTTCCGTGGCACTGACAGTCTAGGCCGCTTGCTGAAAGTTTTCCCGGATGTATCTGATTATTTTCTTCGAGTCTTTTTCGCTCACCGGCAGGTCTCCGGCAAACATTGCCTTCTTGCCTTTTGTGATGTCGATCCTGACGGTGCTCCCCGAGACTACCAGATTGAGCTCGGGCCCTTTCATCATCATGCTCTTTATCCCTTCACCGTGCAGCGAGTTTTCCCCCGACTTTGGGTTGACAAACTCAAGAGTCATGCGGTTGATGCTGTCCTCGATGGCCAGCGACACCTTGCCGTCGTCCATTTTTTCAATTGACAGGGTGTGCCGGTCCAGCGCGTCGACCTCTATCCTGCGGCCCGGTGGCCCCTCTTCTTCAATTGCATCTGTCGGGCTCCAGGTCATTCCCTCTTTGGCGACTTTGATCACGTACTTGCCCTCCCGGCCCGACACCAGTAGGTGATCGTTGACGGCCTTTTGGAGTTCGTCCGGCGATAGCGGCCCCGCCGGACCCCTGTGCCATTGGTTCTTGGCATCCTCTCTGTCCTTTTCGCCGCTGTAATGCAGGATGTAGCACAGCTTGGCGTTCCACCTCCGCACAATGTCGTACGCCTCCGACACCGAGATCATGCCAGTGGACGGGTGCTCGTTGTACGTCTCTGTCCCGAGCACCACGAGGTCTGGGCTCCAGAGGAGATCATCGTCGGCGTTTATCAGCTTTAAAAAATCCCACCCAGCCACCACTTTCCTCGACCCTCCCTTTATGACAAAGATTGCAGAGCCAGGCATGCCGGGCTTGTCGCCGGCATTGTCAGCCGCTATCGGTACCACGGAAAACGGGCCCGCTTCAAACTGCGTCCCGGGGCTAACGTGGGCAAATGATGCTGTAAGTGAGGGCAACTCTTTTGCGATCTGCTGGCCGCATTCGGCCGTGCAGTACACCTTGGCGTTCCCCTTTGCCAGTGACGCGAGGCCGCTTGTGTGTTGCTTTTTCGCACTGGTGATCAGGATCGCGTCGGGCATGCCGGCGTTTTTGATGCTTTCCAACACGCCGCTGCCGGCGTCAACTAGCAGGTGAAAGCCCTTGTAAAATACTGAAAGGGACGTGTTTGCCGCTCCTGCGTCAACGTCTGGTAGCACTCCGTTGATTCTTACCTGAAGATCCTCCGAAGCCATATGCAGAATAATGTAAGGTCATTGCAGATAAAGATAACTGGGCGGGCAGAGGGGAGTTTACCTTTCCTCTTAATAACGATAAAAACCATGTAAAATTAGGAGGCAGTGTGCCACGTCAGGACCGGGAAGAGTTGCCTTTCCAATTATCATTGCTCTGGGTGCCGTTACCGGCGTCCTTTCATACATGGCCTTCAGCCAAGCGTCTCCCGGGCCACTCCTCACGCCTGCGAAGCTTTTTGAAACGCCAATCCCTAGTGGACCTGCCACTGGAGAAATAAAAGAAGGTCATGAAGGGACGACCACTGCGGGAGCTGAAGGGCAGGCAGGCGCAAATTCCACTAACCAAAGCCAGTCAGCGGCAATACCTGCCGATGCCGTAACCATAACAATACCGCAGGGTGCCTCTGTGCAGGGCAATCCCGCCTATGCGCCCGAGCCTGCTGAAGCAGGCATCGACCAGACGGTCGCGTGGAAGAATGACGATTCAACGCCGCACACGGCCACAAGCGGCGAGCTGTTTGACTCGAGTCTCATAGACCCCGGAGGCAGCTATAGCATTGCCGCAGAAAAGATCGGGGCTGGCGAGCACCAGTACACTTGCACGGTGCACCCGTTCATGAAGGGAACGCTTGTGATCAAGTAACTTTATCGTCTAAACAAGTAGTGGGGTCGGTGGGATTTGAACCCACGACCTCCAGCGCCCCGGGTTCGTCGGCCATCCAAGGAGATGGCCTCTGACATCCTGACCAAGCTAGACTACGACCCCTCACATTGTCACATTCCAAAACCTCTATTAAACTTACAGCAGCAATTCACTTGTCTTTGGTGAATTCCAGCTCGACGCTCTTGTTCCTGACTTTCATCGTGTACGCTTCATAGTCGTTGACGGGGATGACGTCAAGGCTGATGTTGCCGCACGCAGGGCAGGCGATAAAGCCCCGCGATCCTTTCAGCAAGGAAGCGGCCCACAGGCAGCTGTTGCAAATTACAAGGTCTCGGTACTCTTCGCCGGGCACGCCGCGATGTTTGCATGCCGCGAATAAAAATCAGACGGCCTTCATTCTCTTGAACGAAAAGATTCCAAACGCGCCGAGCGCCGCCGTGTACGCGACTAGGATGGCCGCGTCAAATTCTATCGAATTGCTGCCAAAGCCGAGCATCGCGTGCCTCAGCGCGCCGACTCCGTACGTCGCAGGGTCCGCGGCGGTCAGGACCCCGAGCCATCCGGGCAGGTTGTCGAGCGGAAAGAGCGCGCCAGAGAGGAAGAACAGCGGAAAGACTACAAAGCTGACTATCATCTGGAAGCCTTCGAGGCTGTACATGTAGCTGCCAAGCGCGAGCCCAAGCGAGGTGAGCCCAAAGGACATCAGCAGTATTACGGCCACGACCTGCACTATTGACAACGGCGTGAACGGTATGCCGATTGCCGCGCCGATCGCAAGCAGTATTGCCGCCTGTATCAGAGACGTGGTCATACCCCCGAGGGTCTTGCCCACGAACACGCTCCCCCTGCTGACCGGGGCTACCATCACGCTCTTCAAAAAGTCGAACTTGCGATCCCATATTATGTACGAGCCGAAAAACACCGAGCTGAAGATTATTGACATGGCGACGATCCCGGGGAATATGAACTGCTGATAGTCGACTCCGGGCATGGTCGACGGGTTGGTGGCTCCGAGGCCGGAGCCTATCACAAAGAGCCACAATATCGGAGTAAACGTCGACGCGATGAGCCTGCTCTTTTCCCGCATGAACACCTTGAACTCGCGCAGCCAGAGCGCGTATATTTTGGTCAGGTGGTCTTCTAACCTAATCGTACTTTGCATACCTCTCCATGAACCCCCCTTCAGCCTTCTCCTTGTCGATGTTTCTGCCGGTGATCTGTATGAACACGTCGTTCAGAGTCGGGCTTGCAAACTCTGCCGACTCTGCCTCCACGTGCTGCAGCAGCACGGGCAGCGCCTTTTTCGCGTCCTCTACAGAAAGGACGAGGAAGCCGTCGCTCTGCTCCACCTTGTGGACAAAGTCAAACTGCGCGACCGTCTTGCCGGCGTCCGGAGTCCTTGTCTTGATCCTGATGATGTCGCCCCCGAGGCCGGCCTTCAATCCTGCCGGCGTGTCAAGCGCCACTATCCTGCCCTTGTCGATTATGCCTATCCTGTCGCACAGCACGTCCGCCTCCTCCATGTAGTGTGTCGTCAAAATCACCGTCACCCTCTCCTCCCTCACCAGCCGCTGCACGTACTTCCACATCGTCTCCCTGCTTGCGGGGTCCAGCCCGAGCGTCGGCTCGTCGAGGAACATCACCTTTGGCTTGTGCAGGAGGCCGCGCGCGATTTCAAGTCGCCTGCGCATGCCGCCGGAATAAGTCTTGACCTGATCGTGCTTGCGATCTGTCAGCCCCACCAGCTCGAGCACTTCGTCTATCCTCTGGCGCCTTGCATGCCGGGGCACGCTGTACAGCATAGAATGCAGGTGCAGGTTTTCATAGCCGGTGAGTATGTCGTCGCTGCTTGGAGCCTGGAACACGATCCCGATGCTTGCGCGCACCTTTGCCGGCTGGCTGACAATGTCGTAGCCGTTAACCGTCGCGGTGCCCGACGTGGGCTTGAGCAGGGTGGCAAGCATGTGGATGGTCGTTGTCTTGCCGGCGCCGTTTGAGCCGAGCAGCCCGAAAACTTCGTTTTCATGGATGTCAAGCGAAAGGTCGTCGACCGCGGTCAAATTGTTGTATTTTTTGACCAGGTTCCTTATCCTTATCAAGCGATCACAGGATCGCAGCTGAGTCTATTATGCCTTGACATTTTGAAAAAACAAAAAAGGAAAAAAGAAAAAACTTACTTGCCTATCCGGAACATCTTTGTTCCGCAGACCGGGCAGACACCCTGTGTTGCGGGCTTGCCGTTCTTCATGGTCACCTTTTTCTCGTCCTTCATTGTTCTCTTGGATTTACACTTGACGCAATACGCTTCTGTTGCCATGTAGCCCGGATACGGATGGGGGTAAAAGAAGCTTTCCTCGTGCTACGCCTCAGGGACCAGCCAGTCAATGAGGGTGTCAAGCTCCTCGCAGCTTATTGTCACCCTGATCGGCCCGAGGGGCGATTCCTGCTCTTCGTCGATGACCACTGCAACGCCAGCCGTGGCCGCCTGCTTGTTGAGCAAGAACCACGTGCTGTCGCCGGCGCGGTTGTCAGTCAGCATCCTCCGCAGGACGCCCATCGCGGACCTCGATCGCACCTGCTCGTACAGCACCGACAGCGGCTCTATCCCGGCGCCCCTGCCCACGACCCTGCTGCCGTAGCGGAACTCTGGCGAGCACCTCACGATTACCATTTCAATCGCGCCGATCACTTTTTGCGGATCTTCAGACGGGTTGACCGGCGCCTCGACCTTTAGCTCTATCGGCGACCCTATTGCCGGCTTTTTCAACTGTTCTTTGCCTCCTCGAGCCACGCCATGATGATGTCGTGCGCGTGCTGCTTTAGCTGATCCAGCGTCAGGTCGTTGTTGGATATCGTTTCATCCGCGAGCGCGATAGCCTCGCTTATCCCGACTGAAAGCTCGCGCTTGTCCCGGCCTGCAAACTCGTCGCTGCTTGCCGGCGCGTCCGACCTGCCCCTGTCCATCAGATGCTTAAAGCGCGTGTCCTGCGACGCGTGTATCGCCAAAAGTTTCACGTGGCCGACCTTTTTCAGGACCTCGACTTCCGGTATGCTGCGTATGCCGTCAATGATGACGTTGCCAGAGTTTCCATCCCGCTCCAGCTTGCGCAGGACCAGATGCGCCACCGCGCCCTGCCCGACGTCCTCCCTCAATTTCAGCATCAGCCTGCCGAGGTTGGCGTCAGAGGGCTCCAAGCCCTGCCTTTTCGCCTCCTCCCTCACGGCGTCGCCCATCGTCACCGTTACAAAGCCCTTTTGCTTGAGAAAAGCGGCGACTGTCGACTTGCCGGCGCCCGGCATGCCAGTGAGACAGACGATGAGCCGCTTCGGCATGACTATTCTGCCGAGAGGTCCCAGTACGTGGCGTCCCTGAACTCTTCCTTTGGCTTGCCGAGGGCCTTCCACTCTTTGAACGACTTTGGGTACAGCTTGACGTTCTTGAATCCTGCCAGCTTGAGCGCATAGTAGGTAAGGCCGGAGAGCGTGCCTACGCTTCCGCAGTACGTGATTATTTCTGCGTTGTCTGTTATGCCGCGGTTTTCAATGAACCTTTTCAGCTCGTCTGCCTTGCGCAGGATGCTGCCGTTGGAGCCGACCATCGTGTAGGGGATGTTCTTTGCGCCCGGTATGTGCTCGGTCAAAAAGTTCAGCCGCTCGCGCGAGTCGACTAACAGCTTGCCCGGCTGCGCCTTGGCGGACTCGACGTAAGAGGCGTCCGCAAAGATGTTCTTGTTAACGTTTAGCGAATGCTTTGTTTTTGGAAATGTGCGCGACTGCTTTTCAGTTTCCAGCCCGAGCTCCTTCCACTGCTTGAAAGTCATCTCGAGCAGCGCGGTGTTTGTATGGCCGACGTACTGGAAAGTCCACGCGACTCGGGCTGCCAGCGCGCCAAACGTGTCGTCGTATACCACCACGGGCGTCTTGTCCGATATCCCGAGCTCTTCCATCATGCCGACTATTTTTTCCGGCGTGTCGTTTTCAAGCACGCGGGCAAGCGGCAGCGAGACCGCGGTGGGTATGTGCTCCTGCCGATAATCGTCTGCCTTGCGCACGTCGACGACGCGCACCGCCTTTTTGCGCACCAGCGAGCGCAGCGTGTCTGCATCGCAGACTATTGGGAGCTGGACAGAGCCGGTGGGTGTTTTTGCCGCTTTCTTTTTTGCCGCCCCTGCAGTCAAGCTGCGCATTCTCCTCTCGCAGTCTTGGCAGAGAACCGTGAGTCGCTGCCATAGTCCATGTAGGCGTCTGGATCCTGCTCGGGCGTCGGCAGCTGTATCACCTGCGCAAGGGCCGCCTTCAGCCCTTCGACGTTCTTGATTTCTGCCGTCCCGCAGCCCTTTGTAACGTTGACGACCCACTGGTGCAGGGTCTCGCTTCCAGACCTCTGCTGCCTGTAAACCTCGATCACCTTCAGTATCGTATCGATCACGCGCTTTGCCGGC